>JALYTU010000022.1 GCA_030854125.1 Actinomycetota bacterium
TCACCGTTGTCCGACTCGGGCACCGGCGCATTCGTCCTGCCCGCCCGCTCCGGCTCGGAGCGGGCACGGCGACGCAATTCCTTGACCCCGCGCGCGAGGTAGTCGCCAACCAGCTGTGCGCCGACATCCGCGCCGACGATGATCGCCTGCCAGTTCTCGCCGTGAGCTGCGCCGAGCGCCCGTGCCCGCTCGAGGTCTGAGCCGTCGAACCGCACCTCCTCCACCGCCCGCCCGAGCAACCGCTCGACCGCCGCCAGATCCTTGCCCGCGCGCTCGCTGAGCGCGAAAGCGGTGATCGGGTACGGAGTGTGCGGACGGTAGACGCCGTCAGGCAGCTCGCCGCCCGCCAGCGCAACCTCAAGCGGGGCGCGTTCAACGTCAGCCCACGAATATGCCTCGTATCTGTCCCCGGGATTGAGCACCTGCCCGGCGGCGACCGATGCCAGCTCCGGATGGACGTTCCCGAGCTGCACGAGCGCCCTGACCGCCCGCAGCGGAATCTCGCCGGCCGCGACGCGACGCTGCAACGCGTCCGGGAGCTTGAGGATCCTAAGATGCTCACGGACCCGCGACTGAGTGGTCTGCAGGCGCTCCGCGACTCCCTTCACGGTCAGCCCACTGTCGATCAGCCGCTGAAAGCCGCGGGCACGGGCGACCCCGTCCAATTCCCGGCGCAGGTCATTCTCGATCAGCGCCTCGACCAACAGGTCAGCCTGCTCGTGCTCGCCGCCGGCACCGACCGGACGGATGATGGCCGGCAACTCCATCACCGCAGCCTTCACCGCGGCACGGTACCGGCGCTCCCCGGCGACCAACACAAACTCGCCATGCTCGGTCGCGCGAACGCGGATCGGCTGCAAACAGCCGTCCCGGCGGATCGATTCAGCCATCTGCTCGAGCTCGCGATCATCGACGACCTCCCCGCGCGGGTTGAACCCGTCCGGAACGACAATCCGCGAGAGTGGCAAGTGGCGCAGCTGCACGCCACCGTTGGCGCCGTCGACGGTGGACTGCTTGGTGGTGTGGGTTGTGGTGGTGGCCATTAGGCCCTCCTAGTGGGTCTTTGGCCCGCCTGATGGCGGGCCGATCCCCGACCCCCAGGCACCCGCCAGGGTGCGAAAATGGGGAGGGCCGGCCGCCAGCGGCACCCCGGCTCCCTGCCACACAGGCAGGTACCCGGTTCCGTCCCTGAGGGGCAGCAACCGGACCCGCGACGCGCCTGATCCGGCGCACCAGCGCCGGCAGTCGTTGGTGTGCAGTCCGCGTGGTCAGCCGCGCGCGGCGGGGTCAGCGCTCGGACTTACTCGGCGCACTCAAGCTGCGCGAACGCTCCCTCACCGGAGTGTTGACACCGGCCTGAATGCCCAGGCCGTCGAGGACCTAGATCAACTCGGTGGGTGTGGTCGTATGCGTACGCGCGGGCGTGAGGATCGGATCGAGCTGCTCGTGGGGATGCTCGCCCGTCCCATGTCCGGCGCGCCCAGGCGGTGCGAGCACGAGATGCACCGCGATCGTGGGAACGCCCTGGTGGCCCACGAACGTTGAGTGCAAGCTCGATCGCGAGGTCGGGCTGCGGGATCAACGGTGTGAACGCTCAGCACGTACGGGTCCGGCCATTTAGAGGTAGTTTTGCTCGTGACCGGAGCGCCATCGAGCGACAGCCCCAAATCGATGATCGCGCGTCCGGACACCAACCGTTGACCCTGTCGCCACCCGGGGCTGGGGGCGAGCGACGCGTTCGCCGCGGTCCGGACGTAGCCCACGACGCCTTCACCGCCGGGCAAGGCTTCCGCTCCTGCAGTCAACGCGGCAAGGACCCGATGCTCGCGTCTCGCTCCTCAGTGTCGTCCGAAGCGGGCACGTCGTGCGGCTCCGGCCAGGCCTCCGTAATGCGTGGCCAAGCGGTCGTCTCGGGACAGTCCGGCTTGCTCGAGCGAGCTGACGCTCCTCGTTGCGTTCTTAAACCGAAAGCCAGGCTCGAGTTCAATCGGCCCTCCGCTTCGATAGGTGCGCCGGTTGCTGACGACCAGGCTGTCGCTACGGGGCGCGCGAGCGGATAGCACGACGACGAGGGCACTGGCGTCCTTCGTGGACGGCGGGGACAGCCAAGGTTGTGGCCGGTGTTTTCAAGAGCACCGAGTCGGCGATGAAGCCCGCTGGCTCCAGTCATTCATCCGGGATTCTCACCCGGGAGGCGATCGTGGCCAGTCGTGGCCTGCCGGATTTCGGATGGCTTGCACCCGGAATCCTCCGGGCGCTCGATGAGCGGGACTTCGGGGTTCCACAACGGGCGTTTCTCGCGCCGCTCGGCATACTCGGCCTCTGCCTCCAGCGAGGCGCCGAGGTAAGCGACCGGGGTCTGCCCGTCGCGAGGCGCTTTGGCAGCGAGGGCATTGAACCGCCGGCGTTCAAGCGCTTCGGCTCGATCGCGGGCGCATCGATCGGCGCCACCGCTGTCTCCGCGGCCGCGGTATCCACGTTGGATTCATGGGCCTGTTACCGCGAGAAGTGTGGCTCCTAGGATGAGGGCGGCGGCATGGATCCGGCGAAACTTGGGATACAGGTAGTCCCAGACTTCGGGGAGCCGCCCGGTGATTCTGCTGGAGGAGACGAGCCACGGACCGAGCCAGATGGTGAGCGCCCGGCCGCCCCAATAGCTTGCGAGGATGGAGGCTGAAACGACTGAGTGTCCGGAGAACATCATTAGCGCGATCAGCCACCAGGTTCCAGAGAAGGTGAACCAGGTCGTGAAAAGCAAGCCGATGTCTGCGCCCCACAGCAGTGCTGCCCAGGGCTGTCCCAGCCTACGTGCCAGTGAGCCGCGAGTCGCCCGTTGTGGTTGGAGTAGCCCCACTTTTAGAAACCCCGCCTCCCGAGCCGCGCACAGTCCGGCAAGCAGGATCATTGCTGGCATACCTACGAAGTTCCTGAAGGGCGCTCCCGTGGCTTGGCCGATGAGCCCGAGTAATGCGCCTACGAGTCCGCTGGTGAGCAGCCCGCCAACGGTGAACGCCGTGGCGCTGATTGCCCATCTCGGTTTACCGTGCGCCGCCTCCCCGAGGGGCGTGAGTGCGCCAAGCACATTCTGTCCTCAGAGGCCCACCAGGTTCAGCCAGCCCAGGATGAACGCGATCGGCAGCAGCGCCACCCAGCGGGCTACCAGCGCGCCGCCGATCGCCGCCGTAACGCCGCCTACTGTAAGCGCATTGGTGGCCAGCGCCGCCCGCCGCGCCGTCGTCTCAAGTTGTTCGTCCGGATCGGCGGCGTCCAAGTCTGCCGGGCGGCATCCGGGGGAAGGCTGGCCGCGTGTGGAGCTCTGCGTCTGGTCTGTCAACGCAGCCATCAAGCCGCGCCTTTCAGGTGCCGTCCCTGCCGAGGACTCTAACCACGAAGGCGAGACGCGCGGGCCCTGACCGCGCGTTCACCTGCCAGCAGCCGGACGTGCGGAAGACGAGGTGGCTGGGGACAAACTCGCCCGCAGGACCGGTCGGCTGGCGGAGTAGTGCAACGAGCCGCTCTCCGGGATTGAAGAGATCGCGTCCGGTGACACGAAGAACCCCCGACGCCCGAAAGTCCCGGACCCACAGGAACTTGGCAAAGATCGACCCGTCGGGCTGCGCAAAGCCTAAAGCGGACCCGGTCGCGATGCCGCCGCCGACAAACACGGTGGCGCCTTGGCCGATATAGGTCGCGAGCCCTGAATTGCCGATCTCGCCCTCGCCCCCGCCCGCTACGCCGGCAGGTAGATTGCCGCCCGGCCGCGAGACGGGACACTGCCGCCCGGCAACCGGCGTTCCCAAGGACGCCACGCTGCCGTTTGATCGCGTCGTCTTGTGCCCGCCTCCGCAGCCGGCGAGAACCACGGCGGTCAAGACGGCCGCACGGGCGGACCTGTGCGCTCTGCGCCACACGGCTATCGTCTCAGCAGCTCTTGCTTCCCCCCAGGAACGAGCAGTACCACTGAGACCCGCAGTTGCCGTTGCTGCAGCTGCTGCCGGAGAGGTTGTAGCCCTCGCAGCAGAGGTAACGCCGGTGATTGGAGCACGTGCCCCACCAGCACCAAGAGCAGAGGTATCCCACGCAGCCAGTCTCGCAACTGCACGTGTCACACCCGTAGTGGTAGCAGAGTGCTTGTGCCTCTGAGGGAGGTCGGCCCACGAGGTAGAGAACCGATCCGAGCGCCGCGGCTCCAGCGCGCCCAAGCAGTCCTCGGCGGTTGGTGAAGCGGCCGACCTTCTCGGCGACGATTTCTGCAGACATCGAGCTAACTCCTTTCCGCGCTTGGCGCGACGAGGTGGCCATTGGCAATCGCAGCGGTCTGCTCAGTCTCCTCAGCCCAACCGGCGTCGCGCATGGATTCTTCGAGATCGCTTGCTCCCCCGGGGATTCCGTAACCCTCGATCGTTCCATCGGCGCGCAGAAGAACTGCTGTCGGCGCGCCCGCGACGTGAAAGAGCCGACTGAACTCGAAGCCCTCGTCAACGATCACGGGAACCCGCAGCCCGTAGGTCTCCGCGAGCTGCGCACAGCGGCCTTGGCTTGAGCGGCAGAAGATGAGGACCGTGCCGCGAGCCTTGAGCTCCAGCGCGTTGAGCTCGTCAAGAGTCACCGAGCACTGCTCGCAATTCGGCGAGACGAACAGGAGCGCCGCAGGGCGACCCACGAGGTCCCGGAGACTGATCGGGGCTCCTGATAGGTCGACAGCACTGAAATCCGGCGCGGGTTTTCCCCGCTCCAGCGTGTCCGGAGCTGACTCCGGCTGTGTGGTGTCGGTGCGCGTGTGCAACGTGCGTGTGAGCCCGAGGATCACGAGCGTCTGAAACGCGACAATGATCCACAGCGCGCCGAAGGAGATCCAGAAAACAGCCGTCATCGAGCTTCCCCTCTCCAGGCCGGCTCGAGGATTGCGAGCAGACCCCTTGCGTTCAACAGCCACACCGCGGCGATGGTCAGTGCGAGCGCGAGGCCGGCAACCTCCACGAAGTAGGCGAGGCTGGCGGTTGCGTGCGATGCCAGCCACGACGCCGTGGTCGGGTGTGCCGTCCCGGTAGCCAGAGCGGTCGCGAGACAGGCCAGCGCAAGACCTAGCACGAGCAGCCGGGCGAGACTCCGGGCGGAAATTCGCTCCTCAGATCCACCGAAGCAGCCGCACTCGACGTTGCGCCCACGCGCAAGGTTCACCCCGGTCGCAAACGCGAAAAGAGCCACGACCCCGAGGGCCAAGGGCAACACGACGGCCATCAGCAAACCCGTCAGCAACGCAACAGCGATGCTTGCCTCGGCCGCCATAACGGCGATCGCAGCCACCGCCGCGAGCTGTGGAAAGAGGTCATAGCCAGCGACGATGCGCCGAAACCGCGAAGGTCTGTAGAGCTTCGGGACGACCGCTACGGCGAACGTCGCGCCGACCGCCAGCTGGATGGAATAGATAAGCGCCTGCACGACGCCCGGATCGTGAAAATCGCTCGTCGGCATGCCTCACCCGCCCGCGTCCGTCAGTCCCAGCGCCGGTCGCAAGTCAAAACCCTCCCAGTTCAGGTTGTTCGTGACCGTCGTGAGCTTCCACTGGGTCGACCACAGCTCCGGCCCTCGCGCTGGGTCAAAGCGCAACCGACCGAACACACGACGCACGGCGCTGACGTGAGCCGGCATGTCGGCCGAAAAGAACGGCGGGGATGACCACAGCGACAGGCTGTAGCAGGTCCGCGGGTTCTCCACGAGAAACGCGCACTGCAGCAACCCCGGCACCGCTCCCGCTCGTGCCTCCCCGGCCAGGGAAGCGTAGTCGCGGTAGGTGGGCAGCAACTGCCGGGGGCCGCGCAGCCCGAACCGGGTCAGAACGCAGTAGACCGGCGCGTCAACATTTTGCGGGCCGGCAGGCGCGCTGGTCTCAGATAGTTGCGGTTCGTCAGCGTCGAACATCCGAGCGCACCCCGATCACACACGGGACGACGCGCTGGGCGACAACCGTTTCCCCGGGCGAGGCTGTCCCCACGTTCGGCCCTAAGATCGCGATCGCGTCGCTTACAGGAATCGCATCGAACGGTCGAGGCCGCCCATCACCCCCCAACACGTCAGCCGGTGAGGCGGCCTCGATGACCGCGTCGTCGCCCGTGACCACCCCAACCACCCCAACGGCACCCTGTGAGGGGTGCGTCGCAACGCGAGCGATAAGCAAATCCGCAGGCTGATCATCGACCTGCGCTGAAGGTGTTGTCGCAGCGGCCCCGCTAGCTCCGACGAGCGCCGCCACCGCGACCGAGCCGCCAGCGATGATCACTGTACGACGATCCACGCGAAGAGAAACACCATCCTCGCTACCGGACTTCCCCTGAGCCATAAGGCCCTCCTTCGGAAAGAAGAGTTGCTCGACTAGCCGGACTACTCGATATACGAGTCAACCGTAAGCGGAGCTTATCCCCTTGTGGCAACGCGTGTCAAGAAACCTCAACCGATCGCAGCCGCCCCCACCGGGGTCCCGTTCAGCCAGCCGCCGCAGCGCGGGCGACGGCGCGTCGCGTGGGCCGCGGACGCGCGGCTTGAGCGTGTTGAAGAACGAGCGCAGAGACGTCCGTTAGGAAGCCGCCGAGAATCACCTGCTGGTCGCCTTGGAGGCGGCCGGCAAGTTCGGTGAGCTGGGCGAGCAGCGGGCCTAGGGCGTGCTCCACGGTCCGTTGGCCCTTGGCTGTGGCCTTCAGGACGAGTAAGCGGCGGTCACTGGGATGTGGGGCACGACGAATAAGCTTGTCGGTCTCAAGTCGGTCGGCGAGGCCAGTCATGGTGCTCGTGTTTAGGCCGAGCGCTTGGCCCACATCGCGGGCTATGACACCTTCCTCCTCGACGGCGCGGATCAAGATCAAAAACTCGAGCAGGGGAAGGCCGCTCGCGCGAGCTTGAGCAGCAAGAAGAGCTTGTAGCGCGCGGCTCATAGCGCGTAGCGAAACCACGAGCTCGGCGGCAGCTAGCTCCGCTAGCGGGCCTGGCTGTCCGCCGTCCGGCGAGCGGGTTTTGATGTCGATCGGTCCCATGCCGCAACAATATTCAAGAGAACGCCCGTTTCCTACCCATAGCTCCTTCACCGGGCATCCATGCTTGCGGGACCCGACCGAATCGGGCTGACCTTGTCCCCACATCGATGACTACAAAGATGCCCCGGGTAGATCAAGCGATGCGCTGACCGCGGCTGCTCCTGCGCGACGGTGACGCCGGGAGCCCGCGGCCGTCAACCGGCAGCCGGGTACCTGCCACCACGGCAACCGGCCGACCACCACGCGCCGCCGCGCTTGACGTCGAACAGGCACCTCAGGGCCGACGCGCGTCTACTTCCCAATCAACGCGACGCTCGCAATGCCAGTCATGCACGAGCCGCCCAAGATCCGCCTCGCCGAGGCGACAGCTGCGCTCCGTCGGCGAGGCGGTCGTGCAATCACGCTGTCGCTCCTGGGCGACGGCGGCACTCCGCTACTCGCGCCGCCAAGAGTGCTGCCTGCCAGGCATTACGGAGGCCTGGCCGGAGCCGCACGACGTGCCCGCTTCGGACGACCTTCCGCAACTCTGGCGGCGTCCGGGGGACCCATGGTCCGAGAGTTGTGGAAATCGTCCTCTTCGACACTGACGCCGAGGCTGCGGCTGGCTAGCGCATCCACACCGCGAGCAGCACTCGCGTCGGCGTGCCTCGCGACTGCCGGTCACTCGATCTTCTGGATATTTGACAGCTGCGGTAGCGTCGGGATGATGTCGCGCGCCGCCGAGCGGGAGGGCGCGAAGAACCACGACAAGGGAGAGCACCACATGGCAGCCTTTGGTCGGAGGCGGTTGTCGGTGTGGCGTGTGGCCGCAGGCACCACGGTTGTAGCCTGTCTCGCGACTGCGGGCGGGATAGCATCCGCACACGGGAGCATCAGGATGAACAGCGACGACGCCGCTCGGCAAGCAGCTCTGCAGATCTATCAGCGGTTCACGCAGAGCCAGCAACCGCAGCCGTCAATCGACTACTTCTCGCCTCCCCCCGGGTATGTGGATCCGGATCCGGCGACGACGTACGATCCCCATCCGCTGGTGACGGCCGTCCAGAACGCAGTTACGACCGCCAATCCTGGAGCATTCGGAGGCATCTATCAGACTCCGGATGGCGTGATCCACGTGGGCCTGGTCGGAGGGACCGCCTCCCAGCTCGCGCAAACGGCGACAGGCGCCGCACCAGGAGCGACAGTTCAGATCTACTCGGCGAAGTACTCGTGGTCCCAGCTCCTGGCCATTGCCAACGACGTCGTCAAAGCGATGGCAAACGACTCCACGGGCATCATCGTCTCGGTCACTCCCGACCCCACGACGAACACGGTCCAAGTTGGCGTCACGAACACGACTTCTCCCGTAGCTCAGGCGGTGGCTGCCCAGTATGGGAACGCCGTCAACCTGGTTGACGATCAGCCAATTGAGCCTCTGGTCGGCAGCGCCGTTCAGGAGCGCCCGGCACAGTCGACCGCGTTGGCGGCCGCCGCAAGGAAGCCCTATCCGGATCGGGCCAAATACCATCAGCCCGGCTACGCCGGGCTTTACATCACCGTGCCGAAGGGAACTCCGGGGTCCCCGAACGGAGCTGCCTGCACCGACGGCTTTGGCTACCACTTCGGCAGCCCGAACGGGCCGTATTACGAGACTGGGTTCTACACAGCGGCACACTGCGTAATCCTGCAGCCGCCCCTGACAATCTGGAATCAGGGCGGCAAATCCTTCGGGCCGTGGACGCGGCGCAGTTACAACCCTGGTGCGGCGACAGCCCGCTCTGACGCGGCGACCATCACGACCAACAACACCTCGACGATCACCTATCGGAAGAGCTCAAACCTCGTCGCCATCGCGCCCGGTGTGCCGCCGGCCAAGATCACACGCCGAGAAGCACTCAACGCCGGCCAGCGAGGTGATCGGGTCGAAGTCTCTGGAGCGATCTCGGGCGTGCGGTACGGAACCCTCCTAAACGGGGGAGTCGGCGGCGTCTACAAAGAATCCGGAGGCACGATCATCACCGGCGTCTACAAGGCAAAGCTCAACGCCCCGCTGGTCCCAGGGGATTCCGGAGCGCCGGTCTTTGAAGGGACGAGCAACGCCGTTGCGCTCGGCATCCTGAACGGCCGCAGCTCCTCCACCAACGACGTCGCCTACTACTCACAGATTGCCCTGGTTGAAAACAGCCTTGGTGTCGTGACTAACACAAAGGCTCCTTAACGCGTACCTAACCCTGGAGCAGCTCATCTGGCCGATGTCGCGCTCAAGAGGCTCTCCCGCCGGTTCTAATTAAAGAAGCAGTCGGCTGTCTGCTGTCTCGCCGTCCATATCAAACCAGGGACGGTGCGAGCCATTACGCATAGGTTGCTGTCAAACCTCGTCGATCAGGAGCCTTGAGGCCCGATAACCGTCCCGGCCTCGGGGTTCTCCAGCGCCGCTTCGCTCTGCGCGACGATCCTCTGCTGGAGAACACAACCGGCAGCCCGCCACAGGTGCGGCCAGAACCAGCGGCGTGACGAACGCGAGCGTGCCCTCAGCTCGACCGCTGGCGAGGGGCGCTCCGGCTCACGGCACAGTGGGCGAGGGGGCTCTCCAGAGAGAGTCGATGCGCATGAATGCTGCGACCGCGACCGTGTCGTTGTCAAAATGACGATCTCCTCTTGATGGTCGAGGTGCTATGCCGGTCAGCACTTCTTGAACTCGATCGCGCGATGGCGCGAGTGCAGCCGGCCGATCACCTTGCCGGTGGTGAGATCTAACGCTGCGTAGAGACTGCTCGTGCCGTGTCGCTTGTAGTCGCCGGTCGCGCGCTCGGGGATCCCGGGGCGCATCGGCAGGATCGGCGCGGTCCGGTCCAGGGCCTGGATCTGGGACTCTCGCCGACGAAGAGGACAACCGCGCGCTCGGGCGGGTCCAAATTGAGGCCGACGACGTCGCGGACCTTCTCCACAAACAGCGGGTCCTTGGACAGCTTCCACGTGTCCTGTTGGTGGGGCTTGAGACCGAACGCCCGCCAGATCCGTGACACCGCCGTCTGCGACACGCCCGCCTCCTTGGCCATCGACCGACTCGACCAGTGCGTGGCGTTCTTGGGCGCGGACTCCAACGTCTTGGTGATCACCGCATCGACCTGCGCGTCGGTGATCTTGCGCGGCTGACCCGGCTGCGGCTCATCCAGCAGCCCATCGACGCGGAACTCCCAGAACCGACGACGCCACAACGCGACTGTGTTGCGGTGCACCCCCAACCGGGCGGCGATCTCGGTGTTGCTCTCACCACCCGCACAGGCGAGCACGATCCGCGAGCGCATCGACAACGCCGCGGCGGTCCTCCGCCGGCGCGTCCAGGCCTCCAACAGCTCCCGCTCCTCCGCGGCGAGCCGGATCGGCACAGCAGTAGGACTCGGCATCACCGCATCCTCCTACTGCACAGAAACTAACGACTCATGTCAATGGCCATCCTGTTCTCCCCAACTATGGCCATCAAATCTCCCCACTGGTGGCCATGGTTTCTCCCCACTGGTGGCCATCAAATCTCCCCACCGTGGTGATTGCCGGGTGTGGGTCAGGTCAGGGGCGTCACTCCTTTGCCGGTGGTCGCTTGGGCGAGCCGGTAGCTGTCTTGGCCGTCGGTGACGATCACGTGGGCGTGGTGCAGGAGCCGCTCGACGGTCGCGGTGGCCAGGGTCTTTGGCATCAGCTCGTCGAACCCGGAGGGGTGAATGTTGGAGCTGAGCGCGATCGAGCGTTTCTCGTAGGCGGCGTCGACGACGCGGAACAGCGCTTCGGCTGCGTCGGGGGAAACGGGCAGCAGGCCGACGTCATCGATCAGGATCAGATCGGTGCGGATCAGTTTCGCGATCGCTTTGTGGATGCTGTCATCGGCTTGGTGGCGGCGGAAGAGCTGAGCGAGCGTTTCCAGCGTGTGCCAGGTGACGGTCTTGCCGGTGTCGATCGCCTGGTGTCCGAGCGCTTCGATGAAGTGGCTCTTCCCGCTCCCGCTCGGACCGCACACGACCAAAAACTCTGCGCGGTCAAGCCATTCCAGGGTGCGTAGCGCCCGTTGTGTTTGGGCTGGGATCACCGATTTCTCGGGCTCCCAGGCGTCAAACGTCTTGCCGGCCGGTAGTCCTGAGGCGCGGCGTCGGGTCCGGATCGTTGCTTGGTCGCGACCTTTGGCCTCTTCGGCGAGCAGGGCCTTGAGGACCTCGGCGGGCTCCCAGCGTTGTGCTCTGGCGGTGGCGATCACCTCGGGCGCGGCGTTGCGGACGTAGGGCAGGCGCAGGCGGCGAAGGAGCCGCTCGAGCTCGTCAGGCAGCGGCGGTGCGCTGGGCGGCGTGACGGTCATCGCCGCCCTCTGATCGGTCTGATCTGGCGTTGTGGCGGGCAGGGGATCGGTCGCGGCGATGTCTCACAGGGCCGCAGACGGCCTCTCAGAGTCTCGGTGTGGCGCCGATCAGCGCACATCGATGCTGTCATCGCCCCAATCCCTCCCAGCTGCGGGTCGATCGCTGCAACGACGCGTCCTCTGGGGCCCTGGTTGGCAGCGCGATCACGGTCGCTGTCTGCTGGTGGGCAAGGATGCTGGCCAGGTCCCCGTCCGCGAAGCGGCCATAGACAGCACAGCGATCAAGCGCCGCATTGACGGGCCCGGCACCGTGCAGTTTTGAGAGGTCGACCGCCTCGGCCATCTTGCGACGGATCCGCTGCGTGCCCTCGGCCGCCGCTTGCTTGAGCCACCGTTGCGCGCCCGCCCCGATCGCCAGGAACTCCCGCTCCTGCTCAGACCGGCCACGAGGCTTGCGCTCAAGCGCGCCGGCTGGCCGCGGCGGATAGTGCTGATCGTTGATGCTCGGCCGCCCCGGCGTGGTCAGCGCGTGGCGGGCGACCTCCCGCGGCCCTTGGATCTGATCGACGTGCACGACGACCCTTTCCTGGCCGTCGGCGCGGACCCACACCCGCTCGCCGATCAGCTCGTGCGGCACCGAGTAGATCGCATCACCGACCGAGACCGTTGCTTGGCGGTCGACCTTGCGCGTCTGCCCGAAGCACAACGTGTGCGCTAGGCGCGGCACCCGGTGCAGATGCTCATGCTCGCGGCCCAGCAGCACCAGCGGCGCCTGACGCGTGGCGCGGTGCGGGCGCGTGTTGACCTCGGCCATGAACGACTCACACGCCCGCTCAAGCGCTTGCCAGTCCCGATACCCCTCACGGAGGTTGTGATCGGTCGGCACCAGATCGGCCTTGGCGATCTTGACCGTCGCCTCAACCCCGCCCTTGCTCTGCGGATCCGCCGGCTCGCACGTCGCGATCGTCAGCCCGTAATGGTGCGAGACGTCAACGATCGTCGGGTTGCGCACCGCGATCCCGCACACATGCTCGACCGTCACCGTCTTCTCGTTATCAGTCAACGCGTAGGTCGGAACCCCATCGATCAGCCTCAGCGTCCGGTCTAAGCCGATCACGACCGACGCCATCGTCTTATCGCGCAACGGGACCACCACCCGAAACCGCGACCACGCCAGCCACGCGCAGAACAACACCGCCCGCGACCCCGCGACCTCCGGCCCGTCCCCGTAATCCCACTGCAACCACAACCCCGGCTGCGGGATCCACGGCCGCGTGCGCCGCCCGTGGCGCTGGCGCCAGCGCCGCTTGGCGTCCGCGACCGCCCGACGCGTCGTGCGACACGACCCCAGATACCCCATCGCGACCAGCATCGCGTGCGCCTTATCCGCCCGAATCTGCGCGTGCGAGCGATCCACCAGCTCATCGATCTTCTCGGCAAACGGGTCGACCAACGGCCGCCGGCGCTCACGCACCACCAACCCATCGGCCGCGTCGCGCGCCGCGACCAGCCGCGCCACCGT
>JALYTU010000435.1 GCA_030854125.1 Actinomycetota bacterium
CCGATGTCCTCGAACGCGATCAGCGCGGCGTCGGCGATGTGCTCGAACTCGGCGAGCACGATCAGCGCCGACGGAGCGACCGGGCCGCCCACCCAGAGGGCATCCTCGGTCTCCACGAGTGGGTCCAGCTCGGACGCGACATCGCCGACGGCCGTCTCCGAGCGGCGGTTGAGGACCAGCCCGAGCGCCCCGTCGGCGGAGTGCTCGATGATCAGGACGACGGTCCGGAAGAAGTTGGGGTCCGCGAGTGTGGGGCCGGCGATGAGAAGCTGCCCGCGCGTCGATTCCATGGTCTCGGCGAGGCTACAGCCCCAGCGAGCGCCCGAGAATCTCCTTCATGATCTCGTCGGTCCCGCCGCCGATCGGCCCCAGCCGGGCGTCCCGGGCCGCGCGCTCGAGCTCGGCCGGCGCGTCGAGCCCGCGAATGCTCAGGCAGGTGTCGATGGCGTCAAAAGCGGTCCGCTGGGTGCGCAGCTTGGCGATCGTCACCTCGCGCGCGGCGTCGGTGCCGGCCAGGTGCAGGCGCAGCGCGTGATAGGTGATGGCGCGGCCCGCCTCGATCTCCACCGCGATCGACGCGAGCTGGTGACGAACCGCCTGCCCCGGGCGCCGGCCGCCGGCCCGGACGAAGGCGAGCGTCTGCTCAAAGCAGGCCTGCATGGCGCCGATCGCGCCGAGCGCCATCAACAGCCGCTCCCACTGGAAGTTGGCCATGATCAGGTAGAAGCCTCCGTGCTCTGCGCCCAGCAGGTCCTCCTCGGGTACGAACACGTCGGCAAAGGCGATCTCGGCGGTGTCCGAGGCATGCCAGCCGAGCTTGCGCAGCGGACTCGCGGTCACGCCGTCACCCTTCTCGATCAGCAGGAAGGAGATGCCGTGATGACGGGCGGGCGGGTCCGTGTCCTTCGTGCGTACCGCGCAGACCAGGACGTCGGCTCGCACGCCGCCGGTGATGAAGGTCTTGGCCCCGTTGACCACCCAGCCGCCGTCGACCCGCTTGGCGTGGGTGCGCAGGCCGGCGACGTCAGAGCCCGCGCCCGGCTCGGTGATGGCCAGCGCGGCCACGAGATCGCCGCGCAGGCCGGGGACCAGCCAGCGCTGCTTCTGCTCCTCGGTCCCGAAGCGCTCGATCGGCGGCAGCGCGATCCCGGCGTGGGCGCCGAGCCCGGCGGCCAAACCGCCCGACCCGCAGCGCGCCAGCTCCTCGACGAACACGGCCGCGGCCACGGTGTCGCCGGCACCGCCGTAGGCGGGATCGAAGCGCAGCCCCAGGTACCCGGCCTCGGCCAGCCAGCCGAAGACCTCGTTGGGAAACCAGCCGGCCTGCTCCCAATCGTCCGCACACGGACTCAGACGCTCGGTCACGAACGTCCGCATCTCGCCCCTCAGTCGCTCATGGTCGCGCGTGAACGGCGGAACCGGGGAGGCATGGAGATCATCGTCCAATATCGACAATAATCTCCAAGCCTCAGTGCGCGGCACGGTCCGCACCCTCCTAGAGCCCGTAGGAGCGGCCGATCACGTCGAGCATGATCTCGTCTGAACCGGCGCCGATCCGGTTCAGGCGCAGGTCGCGCCAGGAGCGCTCGATGCCGTACTCCTGCATGTAGCCGGCGCCGCCGTGGATCTGGATGCACTCGTCGGCGACCTCGACCGCGATCCGGGCCGCGTACAGCTTGGCCATGGTGATCTCGCGCACCGGGTACTCGCCGTTCTGAAAGCGCCACGCGGTCGTGTAGACCATCTGCCGGGCGGTCTCGATCTTGGTCGCCATCTCTGAGAACTTGTGGCGGATGGCCTGGAACTTGCCGATCGGGCGCCCGAAGGCCACGCGCTCCTTGGCGTAGACCAGCGTCTTGTCGAACACGTGCTGGGCGCCGGCCACCGAGCCCGCCGCGCCGATCAGGCGCTCGCCCTGGAGCTCCCACATGATGTGGTAGAAGCCCTTGCCGACCGCGCCCAGCACCGCGGACTCGGGGACGCGGACGTCCTGGAAGGCCAGCAGCGCGGTGTCCGAGGCGTGCATGCCGAGCTTCTTCAGGCGCTTCTCGCGGATCACGCCCGGTGCATCCATCGGAACCACGAACAGCGTGAAGCCGTCGTAGCCGGCATCCGGGTCCGTCTTGGTGACCAACACGATCCCATGCGCGCGGTGGCCGTTGGTGATGTAGGTCTTGGATCCATTGATCACGTACTCGCCGGTGGCGGGCTCGTGCACCGCACGGGTCTTGATCCCGGCCACATCAGAGCCCGCGTCGGGCTCGGTGATGCCGAGGCAGAGGATCTTGGTCCCAGCGATCGCCGGCGCGACCCATTCCTGCTTCTGCTCCTCGGTGCCGAAGGCGAGGATCGGTGGCATCGCCATGTCGGTCTGGACGGCGAGGCCCATGGCCAGCCCGCCGCAGTTGGCGTGCACGATCTCCTCGGCGAGGACGAGGCTGGAGTAGTAGTCACCGCCCTGGCCGCCGTAGGCCTCGGGCTTGTCCAGGCCGAGGAAGCCGAGCTCGCCCATCCGCGTGAACACCCAGTCGGGGAAGGTGTTCTCCTCCCACTCCTCGGCGTGGGGGGCGAGCTCCTTGATCACGAAGCGGCGAATCGACTCGCGCAACTGCTGGTGCTCGTCGGTGAAGATGAAATGCTTGCGCTCGGTGGCGAAGTCAGGCTTGGCGACGTCGGCGGTGGCCATGGTCGGGGCTCCTTGGCTCTCTGGCTCTCTGGATCGGCCCGCCCGACGCTAGCGACGGATCGCGCAAAAGTAAACAGTAGAGCTATCTACTTCTCGCCTGGCAGCACCGCGAGCCGCGCCGCGTCATGATCCCCGGTCATGACCTACTCCACGCTGCGCTACGACCTCGCGGCCAACGGGGTGGCGACGATCGCCCTGGATCAGCCCGAGACCCGCAACGCTCTCTCCGACGAGCTGCTCGGTGAGCTGATCGCGGCGCTGGAGACGGTGCGCGACGACCCGGCCACCCGTTGCGTCGTGCTCACCTCCACCCATGACAAGGTGTTCTCCAGCGGCGGCAACCTCGGTGGCTTCGCGGCCGACGTGGCGCTTGTGCACAAGCACTTCGCCACCGCTCGCTTCCCGGCCGCGTTCCGGCTGTTGGGCGAGCTGGGCAAGCCCTCGATCTGCGCTGCCAACGGCCACGTGCTGGCCGGCGCACTCGGACTCGCGCTGGCCTGTGACCTGATCGTGGCCCGGGAGGGCGCGCGCTTCGGGACCCCGGAGATCAACGTCGGCCTGTTCCCGTTCATGATCATGGCGCTGATCTACCGCAACGTCGGGCGCAAGAAGACCAACGAGCTGATGCTGCTCGGCGAGCAGATCTCGGCCGAGGAGGCGCAGCGCATCGGGATCGTCAATCGGGTCGCGGCGCCGGGGGAGTTTGAGGCCGTGGTCGCGGACTGGTCCGCTCGGCTGGCGGCCAAGTCACCGGTGCTGATGAAGCTCGGCAAGGACGCGATGTTCCGCCAGCAGGACATGGCCTACGCCGACGCGGTCGACTTCCTGCGCTCCCAGCTCACCGTCGCCTTCTCCACCGAGGACATCCAGGAGGGGGCCCGCGCGTTCTTTGAGAAGCGCGAACCCGAGTGGAAGGGTCGCTAGCTCAGGCCGAGGCGGCGGC
>JALYTU010000436.1 GCA_030854125.1 Actinomycetota bacterium
GGATCAACAAGCCCGACACGAAGGAGGTCGCTCACTAAATTCACACGCGAGGCGTCTCATTGGACTTGACAGGCTCCGGGCGAGCATGCAGAGGAACACGTGCGCGCGGACGCGGTCAGCGAGGCGGTGATGGATCGGGCGGATCGCAAGCTCGGGCGCTTTCATCGCTTTGAACGCGCGCTCGTTAACTTTCAGTTGCTTGTAGGCGCGCACGACCGCCGCGGCGGCGATCGTGCTGGCGGGCTCTGAGGTGCGGATCACGTAGATCCCGTCCAAGAGCGCCTCGTCGTCGATCTGGGCCTGGTTGCGCTCATAGGTCAAGCAGCCGTCGGTGATCTGCACATTGAAGTGCTTGGCCATCTTGCGCTGGTTGATCACCCGCCCGACGCGCTGCCCGATCTTTCCCGCAGCGGCGTCACGCAACGTTCCGCGGGGACCGTCGACCATCCGTTTGACCTGGGCCAGGTCGGTCTCGGTGACGGTCAGCAGCGCCTCGCGTTTGCGGGCGCGTTCGCCGGCGACCGCGGGGTTGCGACACACGATCAGCCGCTCATCGGGATGCTGCGGACAGGTGATCTCACACAACCCCTGCTCCTCAAACAGCGACAGCTGAAAGTCCGGCGCGATCGTCAACGCCTGGATCTGCGGGGCACGCAGCGAGGTGATGAACCCCACGCCCTGCTCCTTGAGCGCCCTGACCCTGGCTTGGGTGATCATCCCGCGATCCCCGACGAACACCACCCGGGAGATCCCGAACTGGTTCTTGACCCGGTCAACCGCTGACTGCAGCGAGGACGGGTCTGCGGTATTGCCCGGGTGCACCTGCACCGATATCGGGCGCCCGTCGGGGCTGCAGCACAGCCCGTAGGTGATCTGCAGCGTGCCGCGCTTGCCGTCACGCGAGTACCCCATCGCCCCCAGCTCGCAATGACGGCCCTCCAGATAACTGGAGGACAGGTCATAGAGCACATACCCCTCACCGGTCAGGTGCCGACGCGCGAGCGTCTTCTCGACCCGCTCCTGGCGCTCCAGCAGCCAGTCCATCGCCCCGAGCAGCTCAGCCTCCTTGACCTCCCCCAGCGACAACTCCTGCGCAAGCGTCGTCTGACTCACCAGCCGAGTGACCGACAGCTTTGACCCCGCGCCGATCACCCGCTGACAGATCATCGCCACACACAGGTCACGCTCCCGGCAACGCTCCCGCGACAGCAGCCGCTCCAAATCGAGATCGCGCAGCACCCCCAGCACCGCTGCGACATGCCCGTGCGGTAACGACCGCTCGATCGCAAACCGGTCGCCGGCCGCGACCAGCGTCTCCCCGGCCAGTGACCGGCGCAGCACCTCGATTGACTGCGGCGGCAGATGCGAGAGGTTCCCGAGGTTCTCGTGCTTGACCTTCCCGTCCTCCCGATAGGAGCGCCGCAGCACGTGCGACACGTACTCCCGATCCTTATACCGCGTCTTGATTGTGGCTACATGAACCGAGCCACGAGTCCGCTTAGACACGCCAAGAGCATACCGCGACCGCCCGATGATCACAACACTTCCTTGGCTACATCCGCCAGCCCTAACGCTCCCGACCGCCCGTAAACACACGCGATCAGGCCTCAAGACCGCGAAAACTTCCGTCTAGGGCGTACACCGCTGGGAAGAACTGGCTGGTGTTTGTGATCGGGATCGGCTTGGCGGTCTTGGGTGGTTTGGCGCCGTGCTGGCCGGGGCACAGCCCCTTGCGCGGAGCCTTGACATGGCCGTTGGCATCAGCGTCTTGCAGAACACCGCGCCCTGCAGTCGTGCGCCGGTCATGTTCGCGCCGCTGAGGTCCGCGTTTGACAGGTTGGCGTGGCGCAGGTCGGCGCCGCGCAGGCTGGTGCCGTTGACGTCTGAGTCCGATAGGTTGATGCCGCGCATCTCGGCGCCGCTCAGATCGGCTCCTACGATCGCGCCGAAGTTCAGATCGGCGTGGCGCAGGTCGGCGCCGCGCATGTTGGCGTTGGTGAACCCCGCGAACGTCAGGGAGGTGTGATCGAGGTCAGCGCCGGCGAAGTCGGCGTCGACCGGCGCGGTCCCGACAAAGCTCACGCCGGCCAAGTCGGCCGCGCGGAAGTCGGTGTGAGTGAGCTGCGCGCCGGCTAGCGAGCTGCCCGCCAGGTCCGCAGCGGCAAACCCACCGTACGGTACGAACGCGCCGCTGAGGTTCTGGCTGCTCAGCAGGGCTCCGGGACACGACGCCCGGGGGAGAAACACGCACGTCCCGATCTTGGTGCCGAATGGCACCGCCTTCTGGTTTTGTGCGTTGATCAGCTGCCAGTACGGGTTGGTCGGGCGGACCAACAGCTGCTTGGGGGCTGCCGAGGCCGGCGCGGCTGTGACCACCGAGGCGGCTTGTGCGACAGCACCGAGAACTATCCGTCGTTTGAACATCGTGCTCCTCATCGGGATTGTGGGATCGATGATGCGTCGCCAGCGTGGTCGCGTGGACCGGGCGGGCGTCGCTCACATCGCACTCGTCGCAGGCTCCTGGCCAACCGCGAACCTGTCCTCAGTACCTCACTCCTGGATTTTGTCGGTGATGTCGGTCATCGGAGATATCCGTCGAGCCAGTCGTAGATCCTGGCGTCGCGCAGTGATCTCGCGAGGGGCTCGCAATGGCGGTTGGCGCCTTCGGCGGCGCTGAAGGCGACGAGCTCTTTGGCACCGGGGAGGCGGTCGTAGAGCTGCTGGGCTTGGCCGGGCCAGAACTGCTCGTCCTCTGGATTGGTGATCAGCAGCGGCGTCGTGATCTGCTCGACCTCGTCGCCGAGTCGGTATTCGGCGACGGCTTTAAAGAGCACGAACCGGGAGTCGTTCTCGATGCCGTAGGGATGACCGCGGAAGGTGAGCGTCGTCTTGGTGTTGTGCTGGAAGAGCTCGGTGAGATGCATCTCGCGGTCAAACACGTTCTGCTTGCCTTCTCTCAACTGGTTGCGCATCACGTGGGGGAGGGAGTCTGTCCACCAGGTTGAGACGTCGACGACCCCGGGGGGCGGATTCTGGTTGACGTTGCAACACCCACGCGTTTCTGGAGGTTGCAATGCGAGACAGAAGACGGACGCCGGCAGGCGGTGTCCAGGCCGAGAAGCAGGTGCGATACGTGCGGCTGATCGCTCAGGGCGTCAATAACTCTGAGGCGTGCCGGCTGGTCGGGATCAACCGCAAGACGGGTAACCGGTGGCGGTATGGGCGGTCGGTGCGCAACACCGTCGGCGAGTCCGTGCACTATCCGCCGGTGAAGATCACGCCAACCAAGACGCGCAGTCCGCGATACCTGTCAGAGCAAGAGCGGATCGTGATTGCTGACCTGCTCAGAGCCGGACGGAGTGCTCGTGGGATCGCTGGGGAGCTGGGCCGGTCACCATCGACGGTCAGCCGGGAGATCTGGCGCAACAGCGACGCGCACGGCCGATATCGACCCCACCAGGCAGAGCACGCTGCCCGGCTCCGCGCTCAGAAACTCCGCAAGCGGCGGATCGCTGGGGACGGCGTGCTGTGTGATTTCGGGTTCTCCGGGCATCGATGTGGTCAGAGTGAGGTCCGGGTTGTGGTCGTGAGCAGGGCTTTGGCATAGCGAAGGCAGCGGTGTAACG
>JALYTU010000437.1 GCA_030854125.1 Actinomycetota bacterium
CACGTGACGCGCTGACCGCGATCGGGGAGCTGCGCGGCGCGCTGGCCTCGATCACGCCGCCCCCCGCCCCGGAGGCGGGGCCGCGGCGGTCTGAGGTCGAGCCCGAACGGCTCAACGAGGCGCTGGCGCGTCTGCGCGAGCAGGCCGTCCCGCCCGAGGATGGGCCGCCGGCGCCGGAGGTCGGGCCGTCCGCGCGCGAGGCCGCGCCGCTCACCACTGCCGAGACTGTGGTCCCTGCAGCGGACGACAGCACCCGCGCGTGGCTGGCCCCGATCTTCGCGCGGCTCGTGGCTTCAGACGCCGCCTGGGCTGGGCGGCTGCTGGTCGACCTGCTCCCCGCCCAGGGCGCGGTGATCGCTGAGCCGGTGAGCTATGACCTGGTGCTCGGCGGCCGGGGGACGGCGGTCCACGTCAGCGCCGCCGACGGCCCCGTCCGGATCGTGACCGGGGAGCCCGCCGGCAGCCTGGGTGACGTCGACTTCCAGGTCATCGGCGATCACGCCGAGCTGGCGCGGATGATCGTCGCCGGACGACTGCGGCGCCGCTTTGGCCGCGGGGTCGCTCGCATACGGGGCCGACGGTCGCGGGTGGCGGCGCTGGAGGCGTTGATCGGTACCGACCTGGACCTGGTTGAGTTGCACCGGCTCGGCGTCCGCTTCACGCCTCACACGGCGCTGTTTCTTCTCGCCGGGCTGATCGACCCGGCGCTCACCACCCAGGAGCGCTTCTCGCTCGCCTACACCGTTGACGGCGGCGAGCCGGTCTATCTGCTGATCCGCGGCGGCGAGGCGCCGGCCGTGACCGGCGAGCGCCCGGCCACCGGTATCGCGGTCAGCGTCGCGGGTCCCGCGGGGACGCTCGAGCGGATCCTGGCCGGCGAGCGCGCGGAGGGCGCGACCGTGATCGGGGACGAATGGCCGCTGGGGCTGCTGCGCAAATGGGTCAAGACCGCACAGAGCGGCTGAATCCTGACCGGCGCCGCGCCGGGCCGGCCTCAGCGTCCGCCCCGGGGCCTATGCTCGAAAGCGATGGTGCTCGACGGGCTGTGTGGCCGTTCGAGCCGCCCATGCCGCCGAGCCTCAGTGCTCCGCGCGTGGTGAGCACGACACCCTGATGACCGCCACCTGCGCCCACCTCCACGTCCACTCCGAGTACTCGCTGCTCGACGGGGCGTGCCGGGTCGACGATCTTGCGGCACGGGCGGCGGCCTTTGATCAGCCCGCCCTCGGCCTCACCGACCACGGGGTGATGAACGGGTCGGTCGAGCTGTTCACGGCCTGCCAGAAGCACGGCATCAAGCCGATCATCGGCTGCGAGGTCTACGTCGTCGATGACCACACCCGTCGCGGACCCGGCCGTTTCGATCGCTTCCACCTGACGCTGCTGGCCTCCAACCCGGTCGGCTACCGCAATCTCGTCAAGCTCTCCTCGGCCGGCTTTCTGGAGGGCTACCAGCGCGGCAAGCCCGGGGTCGACCTCGAGCAGCTCGCCGCCCACGGTGACGGCATCATCGCGCTCTCGGGCTGCCTGGCCTCGCGGTTCTGCCAGCACCTGATCGAGGGCCGCGGCGACGCCGCGCGCGCCCATGCGCAGGAGCTGATGGGCGCGTTCGGCGCCGACAACGTGTACTTCGAGGTCCAGAAGAACGGTCTCGCGGTTCAAGACGCGTGCAACGAGGAGATCATCCGCATCGCCCGTGAGCTCGGGCGCCCGATCGTCGGGACCGGAGACGTGCACTACCTGCGCCGCGAGGACTTTCACCACCACGCCGCGCTGCTGTGCGTGCAGACGAAGTCCACCCTCGCCGAGCCGAAGATCAGCTTTGAGACCAACGAGTTCTTCCTGCGCTCCAGCCAGGAGATGGCCGACGCGTTCGCCGAGTGCCCGGAGGCGATTGCCTCCACGGTCGAGATCGCCGACCGCTGCAACGTGGAGCTCGAGCTCGACCGCCAGCTGATCCCCAGTTATCAGACCCCCGACGGCGCCTCTGAGGTCAGCTACCTGCGCGAGCTCGTCTGGGCGGGGCTGCGCCACCGCTTCGGGGATCCGATTCCGGCGGCGGCGGCCGAGCGCGCGGAATACGAGCTGGGCGTGATCGATCGGATGGGCTTCAACGCCTACTTCCTGATCGTCTGGGACTTCGTCAAGTACGCCAAGGACACCGGGATCGCGGTCGGTCCGGGCCGCGGCTCGGCCGCGGGCTCGATCGTCGCCTACGCGCTGTCGATCACCGACGTGGACCCGCTGCGCTACGAGCTGCTGTTCGAGCGCTTCCTGAACCCCGAGCGGGTGTCGATGCCCGATATCGACATCGACTTCTCGGTCCGCGGCCGCGAGCGCGTGATCCGCTACGTGACCGAGAAGTACGGTCGCGGCTCAGTCGCCCAGATCGTCACCTTCGGCAAGATGTTCCCGCGCGCGGCCACCCGCGACGCCGCCCGCGTGCTCGGCCACGACTACGGTGCCGGTGACCGGTTGGCCAAGCTCATCCCGGACCCGATCATGGGCCGGTCGCCGAGCTTTGAGGAGTGCCTGGCCCCGGGGCAGCCACTGCGTCAGGAGGTCGACCGCGACCCGACGGCCAAGCAGATCGTCGACGTCGCCCAGGGCCTTGAGGGGATCGTGCGCAACTCCTCGATCCACGCCGCCGCGGTGGTCATCGCCGACCGGCCGCTGACTGAGATCGTCCCGCTGCAGATCGCCGACGCCGGGGTCGACGAGAACGGCGACAAGATCTTCCGGACGGTCACCCAGTTCTCGATGAAGCCCGTCGAGCAGCTCGGCCTGCTCAAGATGGACTTCCTCGGCCTGCGCAACCTCGACGTGATCGAGGACGCGCTGGACATCATCGAGCGGTCGACTGGGGACCGGCCGGACATGGCCGCACTGCCGCTCGACGATGCCAAGACCTACGAGATGATGGCCCGGGGCGACTCGATCGGCGTTTTCCAGTTCGAGTCCGAGGGGATGCGCGAGACGCTGCGCAAGGTCCAGCCCTCAGAGTTCGAGCACCTGGTCGCGCTCAACGCCCTGTATCGCCCGGGTCCGATGCAGAACATCCCGGTCTATACCCGCGGCAAGCACAACCCCGAGACGGTGTCCTACGCCGACGAGCGGCTGCGGTCGATCCTGGAGTCGACCAATGGGGTCGTCGTCTACCAGGAGCAGGCGATGCAGATCTCCAAGGAGATCGCCGGGTTCAGCGGGGCCAAGGCGGATGACCTGCGCAAGGCGATCGGGAAGAAGAACCGCCAGGCGATGGCCAAGCTCAAGCCCGAGTTCTTTCAGGGGTGCCGCGCCTCGGGGACGAGCGATTCGGTGACCGAGTGGCTGTGGACGACCAACGAGCGGTCGGCTGACTACTCGTTCAATCGGTCCCACGCCGCCTGTTACGCGCTGATTGCCTACCGGACCGCCTGGCTGCGGGCAAATTACCCCGCCGAGTACATGGCCGCGCTGATCTCCTCGGTGATGGACACCAAGGACAAGGTCCCGTTCTTCGTCGCCCAGGCCGAGCAGATGGGAATCGAGATCCTGTCACCCGACGTCAACCTCTCCGACCACGCGTTTGTGGTGGTGGATGGCAACATCCGCTTCGGCCTGGACGCGGTCAAGGGGGTTGG
>JALYTU010000438.1 GCA_030854125.1 Actinomycetota bacterium
TCGCCGGGGTCGGGGTCGAGTACCGCCACGCCGACACGGCCGACTTCGACAGCGAGCTCGACATGGAGCGTCGGATCCGCGAGGCCGGCGCCGGCGGCTGAACCGCCGAGGGCCTGCGCGTTTGCGGGTGGGCCGGGCTGTGGCAACGCCGCCTCGACCGGCGCAGATACCCTGATCCTCTGCCGGCGCCGGTCGCGGCGAGCGTGTCCTGCGATCGACTTCCGTGTGTGATGCGCTGACTCGTGTGCGCCGGTTCGTCAGCCCGCGCGCCGCTGGACGTGCGGGTCGACGGACTGCTGCTCCAAGGAGCCGACGAACACGTCGATCTGCTCCTGGCTGAAGCGGCGCTGACCCCCGGGCGTCCGATAGCTCTGCAGATAGCCCATATCTGACCAGCGCCGGATCGTTCCCAGAGATACCCCGAGGGCCTGTGCCGCCTGAGACGTTGACAAGCCGAGCGGACTCCCATTGGTTTGCTTCATGGCCGTTATTTCAGCCACATTTCGCAAACCTCGACAAACTTCGGCAGGTATTGCACAACCTTCGCAAGAGAAGAACACGACTACCCCACCCGTATGAGCGAAAAGCGGCAAATTACGGCCAATTCGTCCAGGCGCGCTCGCCCTGCGGCCGGAGGGTGGACAGCCGCACAGCGAGGCGGAGATCGATCGCGTGGCGGGACTGCGACGATCTGCAGACGATGCGGCTACGCCTCTATCACCACCGTGACGGCGCCCGCGTGGCCTATCGGGAGACCGGATCAGGCCCCGCGCTGGTGCTACTTCACTCACTCGGCCTCTCGCACCGTGAGTACGAGCCGATCGTGGGCCCGCTGTCCGAGCGCTTCCGGGTGATTCTGCCCGACCTTCCCTTGCACGGGGATTCCGAGGACCGGCCGCGCCACCCCTATAGCCCGGACTGGCTGGCGGATGTGATCGCCGGCTTCTGCCGAGAGGTGGGTGGGCCACGAATGATCGTCGCCGGGCACGACATCGGTGCCGAGATCGCGCTGCTGGCTGTCAGCTCCGGTCGACTGGCTCCGGCACGACTGGTGCTGATGCCCAACCGGCTGCACCGGCGCGACGAATTCGCAGCTAAGCGCGCGATCTGGCGCGCCGCCTGCCGGGTCGCGGGCCTCCCGGGCTTGGATCGCGTGCTGGCCCACGGAGCGCGCCTTGTTTTCCGACCGGCGGTCGGCGAGCGCCTGTCGGTGCAGCGAAGCCCGGCCGCACGTGACCTCATGCGCCACGCCTTCGCCGACGTCGGCGGCAACGGGAACCGTGCGCGATCGTGGGCGAAGTTTGCCCACCGCTGGCCGACCGAGGCTCAGCGTCAGCTGTTGGATGCCTATCCGGGGATGACGATGCCCGTGCTGCTGCTGTGGGCCGACAGCGACCCGGCGCACCCGGTGCAGGCGGCGCGCGAGGCGCTTGATCTGCTGCCGCGGGCGCACCTTCAGACGCTGAGCGGAACGGGGTTTCTGATCGCCTACGACGACCCCGTCGCCGTGGCCCGGGAGCTGATCGCGTTCTGCGGTTGAACAGGGTGAGCGAGTAGCGTGTTGACCGGAGCATTGAGAAGCGCAAGCGACGTGAAAGGACAGCCCGGATGAGCCTGCAGGAGAACGAGCAGCTGTGGGGTGGTGAGACGACCAAGGCGGTCGCCAACTTCCCGGTCTCCGGGGATACCGTGCCCGTCCCGGTCCTTCGCTGGCTGGGACGAATCAAGGGCGCTGCGGCCCGGGTGAACTCCGAGCTGGATCTGCTCGATGCAGGCCTGGCAGAGCGAATCGGGGCGGCAGCGGACCGCGTCGCCGGCGGTGAGTTCGACGATCAATTCCCCGTTGACGTGTTTCAGACCGGCTCGGGAACCTCGAGCAACATGAACGCCAACGAGGTGATCGCCAATCTCGCCGGGGAGGCCGTCCACCCCAACGACCACGTCAACATGGGCCAGTCCTCCAATGACGTGTTCCCCTCCGCCGTGCACCTTGCGGTGCTCGATCAGACCACGCACGAGCTGCTGCCGGCGCTGGCCGAGCTCGAGGAGGCGTTCGCGGTCAAGGCCGAGGAGTTCAAGGACATCGTCAAGTCCGGCCGCACTCACCTGATGGATGCGGTCCCCGTGACCCTGGGCCAGGAGTTCGGCGGCTACGCGGCGCAGATCCGGCTCGCCGCTCGTCGCATCAACGGCGCGCTGCCGCAGGTCGCGCAGATCCCGCTCGGTGGCACCGCCACCGGCACCGGCCTCAACACCCACCGAGAGTTCGCCGCCCGGGTCCGAGCGCGGCTCACCGAGTCCACCGGGCTGGAGATCCGTGCCCCGGAGGACCCCTTCGAAGCCCAGGGAAATCGTGATGCGCTCGTCGAACTGTCGGGCGCGCTGAAGGTCATCGCTGTATCGATGACCAAGATCGCCAACGACCTGGCGATGATGGGGTCAGGCCCGCGCGCGGGCATCGGCGAGCTGTTGCTGCCCGAGCTGCAGAAGGGCTCCTCGATTATGCCCGGCAAGGTCAATCCGGTCATCCCAGAGGTCGTCCTTCAGGTCTCCGCGCAGGTCATCGGCAATGACGTGGCGATCACGATCGGCGGCATGCAGGGCAACTTCGAGCTCAACGTGCGTGTCCCGTTGATCGCGCGCAACCTGCTCGAGTCGATTCGCCTGCTGACCTCGACCGCCCGCATCTTCGCCGAGAAGTGCGTGCGCGGGATCGTGGCCAACGAGGATGGCTGCCATCGCTCCGCCGAGTCCACGCTCGCCGCGGCGACTGCGCTCAATCCCTTCATCGGCTACGACCGCGCGGCCGAAATCGTCAAGGAGGCGGCCGGGTCGGGGCGGATGCTCCGCGAGGTCGCCTACGAGAAGGGTGTTGACGAGGACACCTACAACCAGGCGATGGACCTGCGCAAGATGGCGCAGGGCAACCTCTGAGTCAGGTGGCGACCGTCTCGGCCCCGAGCTCGCGGGAGATCGCGACGTCGACCGAATAGTCGATCGGGACCACGATCACTGACGGGACGTCGAGCGCGAGCGCTTCGCGTAGCCGCTTGGCGAAGTCGTCGGCGCTCGTGCAGCGCCAGCCGGGGACGCCGAACGCATCGGCCAGCTTGACGAAGTCCGTGGGACCGAAGTCCACGCCGAAATGCCGGCCGAACTTCTTGTCCTGCTTCCAGACGATCGAGCCGAACTGACCGTTCTCCCAGATGATGTTGACGACCGCGGTCTTGAGCCGCACCGCGGTCTCGAGCTCCTGGCAGTTCATGAGAAAGCCGCCGTCGCCGCTGACCGTGACCACATGGCGATCCGGGTGCACGAGCTTGGCGGCGATCGCGCTCGGCAGCGCGAAGCCCATCCCGGCCAGGCCGTTGGCGATCAGGACGGTCCCGGGCTCGTGAGCGGGGAACATCCGGCCGATCCACAGCTTATGCAGCCCAACGTCGGAGACGAGCAGGTCCGCGGGGCCGAGCGCGTCGCGGAGCTCGGACAGCACTCGCGGCGGGCGCATCGGGAAGTGGTCGTCATCGCGGGCTTCGTGCAGCGCGCCGAGCACCAGATCCCGCAGCCGTGCTGATCCCGGTGACGCCGACGGATTGCGCTCACAGCCGGCTGTGAGT
>JALYTU010000439.1 GCA_030854125.1 Actinomycetota bacterium
AACGGATTTCCGTAGTGCCCGCTCAGCTTCGGCGTCGTCTCGGCGTCAGGCGCTCGTGAGCGACCTGGCCGAAGCGGATGGGTGCTTCTCGCGCTTGGCGATCATGCAGTTCGCCGAGCTCTAGCCGGCATCGAGCGCCGCTCCGCCTGTGCACCGCGCTCGATCATGAGGCGCGCAAGTTGGCGACGCGACCTCGAACGGCGTCGGGCGGGGCTACGAGCGAACGATGTGGGGGCGCCGGAATGAGCCGGCATGGAGAAGGGAGATCAGAGTGAGCTCTTCGAAGCCATAGCAACCCACGATTGCCCAAGTGGTGCGGTCATGGTCCGGGGGGCGCTCAGCGTGCGACAAGGTCGGATCGCCCACAATGGCGGACGATCCGAACGATGGAGCTAGGGGGACTCGAACCCCCGACCTCCTGGGTGCGATCCAGGCGCTCTCCCAACTGAGCTATAGCCCCGGGCGGCGGCACAAGCCGCACGATGGTCCCAAGTCTAACCTCGCTTCGGCGACGGCGCGGGCCCCGCAACGCTGATCCCAGAGTTGTTCACGGGGGAGAGCGTCCAGACGCTCAGCACCGGGGGCGTCGTGAGCTTCCGCACGCGGTTATCGATCTTCTTCCCGCTCATCGTCCTGAGCGCTCGCGAGAAGACCGACCGGCCGCTGAGGTGATGCATCTCGGCACGCTGGACGACTTTGAGGCGACCGAGCGGTCCGACCCACTGCGCCATCACTGTCCTGCGCCCCGGACCTCCGTGCTCTGAGGACTTGGCGTGGCCGCGACCGCCGAGGGCGACAAGAACAGTCTCGGCGCCGCCGCCGACGCCGCCCTGTACACCGCTGGCGCGAGGGCAAGAACCGCACGGTGCGCGCCGGTGCCGGGACCGCCGAACTCCTCGGCGATCGCGTCCCAGCGACTGAGCCGGACGCCTGATCGGGGTCGGGTCCGACTGCGCGCGGTGGCCCGGAATGTGGCCGCGATGTCTACTACGCTGTGCGACATGGGTCTACTCGACGACGCAATCCGAGAGCATCTTGACCTCAAGCGCCGGCGTGGCGCCGACCCCACCGAGGTCGAGCGTTCCGAACGTGAGGCGCTGGGTCCCGTCCGGCGCACGCCCGAGCGTGTTCCCGGCGATGACTCCGAGCGCGACCCGGGTGCCGCTCCCGAGGTCGGCGCAGCGCCCGGGACCATCTACGACGATGGCCTCGTCAGCCCGGACGAGCCCGGCGAGGCGGCCTTCGCGCCCGCTGAGCCGGATGTCGACGATCCCGCTGCCTTCGCCCGCACGCCCGAGGAGTCCCACCCGATCGCGTTGGACCACTCCACCCTGCCCGGCCCCGTCTCCGAGGACGACGAGCCGAGTTGGAGCTATGACGAACCGGCCGCCGGGCCTGAGCCGAAGGCCGAACCGGACGAGGATCTCGTGCCCCCGCCGCACCGGGCGGACTCCGCGCGGCTCGACGATGACGCCGATCACACCGCCGAATATGACGTCGCGGCCGCCCTCGACTCCGAGCACCGCGCCGCACCTCCGCTGACCGACGTCGAGGCTGAGGCGGCGGACGAACGCAGTGCGCCTGCGCATGCGGACCCGCACGAGCACCCTGCGGTGCCCGGCGAGGACGAGGATGTGCTGGAGGAGACCCCCGAGTTCCTCCAGGACACACCGGACCACGATCGGCTCTGGTTTGAGCAGCGCCCGCCCAAGGACTTCGACTTCGACGGTTGAGGAGCTGGCGCGCGGGCGCCGCCGGCCTACATCCGGAAGACGCCGTAGCGCACGTCGGCCAGCGGAGCATTAGCCGCCGCCGCCAGTCCGAGGCCGAGCACGTCGCGCGTATCACGTGGGTCGATCACACCGTCGTCCCACAGGCGCGCGGTCGCATAGTAGGGGTGCCCCTGCTCCTCGTACTGCTCGCGCAGCGCGGCACCGGTCTCGGCCTGCCCGACCTCGGTCATGACCGCCGCCGCCTGCTCGCCGCCCATCACCGAGATCCGGGCGCCCGGCCACATCCACAGCATCCGCGGCGAGTACGCACGACCGCACATGCCGTAGTTGCCGGCGCCGAACGAGCCGCCGACGATGACGGTGAACTTCGGTACTCGGGCCGTGGACACTGCGGTCACCATCTTGGCGCCGTGTTTGGCGATCCCGCCCGCCTCGTAGTCGCGGCCGACCATGAAGCCCGAGATGTTCTGCAGGAACACGAGCGGGATCCGCCGCTGGTCGCACAGCTCGATGAAGTGCGCGCCCTTGAGCGCGCTCTCGGAGAACAGGATGCCGTTATTGGCCAAGATGCCGACCGGGTGGCCGTGGATGTGGGCGAACCCGCAGACCAGCGTCGCGCCGTACAGCGCTTTGAACTCGTGCCATCGCGAGCCGTCGACGATCCGCGCGATGACCTCTCGAGCGTCGTACGGGCGCCGCAGATCGGTGGGCAGGACCCCGAGCAGCTCAGCCGGGTTGACTGCGGGCGCCTCAGACGCGATGCGCTCCCACGGGGCCGGTGGCCGCGGGGCGAGGGTGGCCACGATGTCACGCACGATCTGCAGCGCGTGGGCATCGTTCTCGGCGAGGTGATCGGTCACCCCCGACGTGCGGGAGTGCAGTTCGCCGCCGCCAAGATCCTCGGCGCTGACCTCCTCGCCGGTGGCCGCCCTCACCAGCGGCGGCCCGCCGAGGAAGATCGTTCCCTGACCGCGGACGATCACGGTCTCGTCGCTCATCGCGGGGACGTAGGCGCCGCCCGCCGTGCAGGAGCCGAGCACGGCGGCGATCTGGGGGATCTCGGCGGCGGACATCGTCGCCTGGTTGAAGAAGATACGGCCGAAATGCTCGCGGTCGGGGAAGACCTCGTCCTGGCGGGGAAGGAAGGCGCCGCCGGAGTCCACGAGGTAGATGCAGGGCAGCCGGTTGTGCAGCGCGACCTCTTGAGCCCGGAGGTGCTTCTTGACCGTCATCGGGTAGTAGGTGCCGCCCTTGACGGTCGCGTCGTTGGCGACGATCACGCACTCGCGTCCGCTCACCCGGCCGATGCCGGTGATGATGCCGGCGCCCGGCGCCTGGTCGTCGTAGAGGCCGTGGGCGGCCAGCGGGGAGAGCTCGAGGAACGGCGTGCCCGGGTCCAGCAGGCGGTCGACCCGATCGCGCGGCAGCAGCTTGCCCCGGCTGAGATGCCGCTCGCGCGCCCGCTCGCCCCCCCCGGCGATGACCCGATCGAGCTCTGAGCGCAGGTCTGCGCAGAGCGCCTCGTTGGCGGCCAGGTTGGCGCGGAACTCATCCGTGCCCGGCCGGGCCTCGCTTCCCAGGACCCTCATCCGGACGCCTCCACTCTGGCCAACGGCTGATCGACAACCACGCGATCGCCCACCGCCACGCTGACCTCGGTCACCACGCCGTCGACGGGTGCGGTCATCACGAGCTCCATCTTCATTGACTCCAGGACGACCAGCGGGTCACCGGCGCTCACCGACCGCCCGGCGCTGGCCGGCACGAGCAGAACCGAGCCGGGCATCGGGGCGCGAAGGTCCCCATCGGCATGCGCGTCCTGTGCCTCATCGGCAGCGCTGGCGCGGACCGCCCATGCGCCGCCCCCAGTGGCCACCCAGGTCA
>JALYTU010000440.1 GCA_030854125.1 Actinomycetota bacterium
ACAGCAGCGCCCATAGCTCGGTCAGGTTGTTCTCCATCGGCGTGCCGGTGATCGCCAGCTTGAACGGCGCATCGACGCGACGGACGGCCTGGTGGGTCTTGCCGTTGTGGTTCTTGACGTGTTGCGCTTCGTCGAGCAGCACCCCGGCCCACCGTCTCGAGGCGAACTCATCGGCGTCGAGCCGCAACAGCGTGTACGTCGTGACGACGATCTGCGCGCCGTCCGTCGTGTCGATGATCGTGGCGCCGAGCTTGCGGTGCGTGTCGGTAATCGCCCGCGCCGCCACCCCCGGTGCGAACCGTGCCGCCTCGGCGATCCAGTTCGGCACGACGCTCGTCGGTGCGACGACCAGGAACGGATCCTCGGCGCCCGCCTCGATCGCATGGCTGATCAGCGCCAGAGCCTGGACGGTCTTGCCCAATCCCATGTCGTCCGCCAGGATCCCGCCAAGCCCGAGCCGCCACAGGGTCGCCAGCCAGCCGAATCCGTCGAGCTGGTAGGGCCGTAGCGCCGCAGTGAACGTGGCCGGGAGCTCAGGCCAAGTGAGCTTGTCAAGCTCGCGCAACGCCTTGATCTGTCGCCGCCAGACGTCCGCCTGGCGGCCCACGACCCCAAGCGTGACCAGTTCGTCCCACAGGGTTGCCTGGTAGCGGCTGATCCGCAGCGATCCCGCCTGCGAACCGTCGCTGAGCGCCTGGGCTTCCGCCAACAATCCGCGCAGCGCCTCCAGTTCGGGGGCGAGCAGCGAGAAATGTGCACCATCGTCGAGCAGCAGGCGCGTCTCCCCGCGCGCGAGCGCGGCGAACACAAGCGCGAACGGCAGCTTGTGACCTGTGACGGTAATCGTGACGTCGAGATCGAACCAGTCCAGCTGTCCAGCGGCCTGCTTGGTCGACAGCTCGATCTTCAGCGACTCGGCGACATCGCGATATTCGGCTGGCTCGCCGGTCTCCTCGACCTCGACCGCCGCTCGCAGCTCCGAGAGCTCGTCCGCGACAAATCGGGCGATGTCCAGGCCCTCAAGGATGACCGTGCCGCCGGCCGGCCGTCCGCCGGCGTCCAGCACACCAAGCTCTCTCAGCGCCGACCGGTCGAGATCGAGCGTGTCGAGCAAGGCCCGCTCGGCCGTACGGTCGCGGATCGCCGCTGAGCGGTCACCGCCGTGCGGGGCCATCAGGTCAGCGTCGATGGTGCGATCGCCGACCGCGTAGCGAAACGTCCAGCCAAGGAACGTGACGTGTCCCGGTTGGTGGCTGACGTTCAGTACGAGCGCGGGTGCCGACACCTCGGGCGCCGTGAACGACCCGTCGCTCGAGACGACCGGAGCGATGTTTCGCAGCGCCGGGGCGACCTCCGTCGCGAAGGAGGACAGGTCACTCGCCGGAATCGTCACCCGCTCGCCTCCGAGCACCATTAACTGGAGCTGGTCGGGGGTCGGGCGAGCGAGACGGACCAGCCGCAGATCGCCGGTCTCGCTGGAGTCCGTGGACGATCCGGGCCGATCGTGTACCACGAGGCCGTGCCCGTCCGCACCGAGGAACAGGTCCGGCAGCCTCTGCGCGCCCTGACCGGCCGGGGTCTCATCTCGCAGTGCCGGCTTGACCTCGGCCGCGCCATCACCGTCCACGATGACGTCGAGCAACAACTCCGCCGTCCGGTAGCGCGGTATCTCCGCCCTCCCCCGCTCTGCGTCAAGCAACGCAACGCCCCGTGCCTCCGCTTCATCCAACAGTGACCACAGAGGGCCGGCGTCGACGTCGGTCAGATCGAGCATCCTGTCCTGGCTGCTGTAGCTGTACAGGTACCTGCTCCCGCGGTGCGCTTCGGCCACCGACCTGAGCTCGCGAGCCAGGGCGAGGTGATCCGCGCGGAGTTGTGTGTCGCGCTGATCCCACGGGTCGAGCCGGTTCCACGACAGCGAGCCGTTGACCCACCCGCCCCGGGCGCCAGGCCGCATCAGCTTTGCCTGCAGCCGCTTGCCGCGCGCGTACGAGATCGCTGCGACGGACAGCTCGATCGCCAGAGGACTCCCGGTTGTACCGACCGCCGCTCCGCTCACCATCTGTCCGAGCCGTTCCTGCCAAGCCGGGCTTGGGGCCCGCTCGCGCGCGGTCTTCGGCGCAGAACCCGTTCCCGCGCGCATGGCTCGAGGGCCTCGCGGTTGAAAAGCTGCCTCTCCGGCAGCCGCCACCGCCACCGCGGCCACATGCTTGCAGTCAAACCCGATCGGGCAGGTGCACTCGCCATAGTCGAACTCGATGCCCGCGCCGACGCCGCCGAACGTGACCTTTGTGGTGTACAGGCCGCTCCCCACCACCGTGCCCGTCAGCGCGAGTTGATTCTCATCCCACTTGAGCGACAGCACCTTTTTGCGACGCGCGTAGGCGGCGCCGCGGTCATAGGACGTCTTGCCGACCGACCGGGCGACCTCGCTCAAGTCGATCGCGTAGGGCAACTCCAAAACAGGCACCGCAACCATGATCTCGACACCCCGGACGGAATCCCGCACGACAGTCGCAATTTGCGGAACTCGGCGTCGCCGCCAGGGATGACGCCGCCTCCAGCAATTTCCGGAATCGTCGGAGAGGATCACCAGGACAGCAGCGACGGGACCGTTGCGGTCAAAACCTCAGGAATGGTCGAGTTCAAACCATGACATCGGCTACGCCGTCAGCGGCACGACATCCGTCCCGCCGCTTTCCCTGTCGGAGCCTGCGCAGCTCCGCGCAAAAGAAGCCGTTGGGATCGAAGCGCAGATGCTCCTCGACGAGCGAAAGCAGGTCGGCGCCCTGCTGGTGGATCTGGTCAAGAGCAGAAGTGTTGCCCGGCCGATTCGATGCTACCGAGACTGCCGCTGGTTCGTGAATGGGGCAGTCCGCGCGCTCGTCGCTCATCGCTGCCTGAGGGGCTGAGCGGGTACGTTGGTGTGTGGCCGGAGAGAGACAGCAGAACTCCTGCCTTCGGGATGTGCTGACTGCTTCGCCGCGAGGTAAGGACGTCTGCGGCAGCGACTAGCTCCCCAGGTGCTGTCAGGCGCTGTCACGTGACATAAGAACGGGCCGATTTCTCGGCCCGTTGGGAAACTCCGCGCATGTGGTCGTGGGCCCCGGGCGGGGCGGTGGTCCAGATCGATCTGAAGACCCTCGACTCTCGGTCGCTGGAGTGAAGTCAGAGACAACATTTTCGCTGATCACGGTTCCGATCCTTTCACCTCCTTCGACGGACGAACCAACTGCTGTACCCGGTGTAATAGGCCACGATCACGGTCGCACAAGCCCCCGGAGAGAACGTCGCGTGGGAGTGGCTCGCGAGCCCGGCGGGGACGACCGGATCGGTCGTGCGTGAGACGTTCGCCAAGTGTGGAAGCGTTCGGCTGGTGTGGACGAGGGCGACCTTCTCGATGACGGGCCGGGCGAGCGTGACCGGTAGAGGTCGCTCTGCCCATGCTCGGTTGACCGCGTTCAGGCCGTAGGTCACCACAGCCAGTCGGGCGATGATCAGGCTCGCGACCGCCACGGCTGCGGACGGAGAAGAACATGGTGCGGCGAGCTCTGCGTGGTGCCGCGAGCTTTGGCGCTCAGTGCGCGGACCGCGGC
>JALYTU010000441.1 GCA_030854125.1 Actinomycetota bacterium
CATCCGCTTGGCCTGGGGCTGCACGCGCTTGGGGAGCGCGTCGAGCACGTTGGCTGTCTTATGAACCTTATGGCGACGTCGCCATAAGGTTCACTATCCCGATGCCCGGGTTATCCCGACTCGTGGCTGTGGGCGTTGTGGTGGCGGGCGGATCACGCCAACGGGGGTCGGGATAATCAGAGGGCTTCGAGGAAGGCGAGCAGTTTGTCGGGCGGCTTGTAGCGCCCGGGGCGGGTGTTGGGTGGGGTCGTCCGCGCGATCGCTCGTTCTTTGAGCGCGAGGTCGGCGTGGAGGTAGATCTGGGTGGTGTCGACCCGTTCGTGGCCTAACCACAACGCGATCACGGTGGTGTCGACGCCCGCGTGAAGCAGTCGCATCGCTGCGGTGTGGCGGAGCGTGTGCGGTGTGACGCGCTTCTCGTGCAGCGTGGGGCAGTGTTCGGCGGCGATGTCGATGTACTTGGTGATCCGGTGATCGAGCCCGTCGCGGGTGAGGCGACCGCCACGGGCGGTGGGAAACACGGGCTGGTCGGGGCGGCCGGCTCGTTCGGCGAGCCAGACCTCGAGGACCGCTGTGGTGGTCGGGGTCAGTGGCGTGATCCGGTTCTTCCGACCTTTCCCGGAGCAGCGGACGTGTGGGCCGGTGGTGAGCTGAACGTCGCCGCATCGCAGGCCGGTGAGCTCGGAGACGCGCAACCCGGTCTGGACGGCTAGGAGGAGCAGTGCGTGGTCGCGTCTGCCGGTCCACGTGCTGCGGTCGGCAGCGTCGAGCAACGCCTCGATCTCGTTCTCGTCGAGGAAGGCGACGATCGCGCGATCGGCACGCTTGAGCGGGATCGCGAGCACACGGCTGATGTCTTGGGCGTGTTCGGGGTGGCGGTGCTGCGCGTAGCGGAACAGTGAATGGATCGCCGCGAGCCGCAGATTGCGGGTGGGGATGCTGTTGCCGCGGTTGGTCTCGAGGTGGTCGAGGAAGGCGGCGATCAGCGGCGCGTCGAGCTCTGAGATGTCAAGCTGGCACGGTTGGCGTCCGAGCCGTTGCTGGGCGTAGCCGAGCAGTAGTCGGAGTGTGTCGCGGTAGGCGCGGATCGTGTGCGGGCTGACGTTGCGCTGGGCGATCAGCCGGTCGGTGAACCATGCCTGTAGCGTCGGCGCGAGCGCACTCATGACCGTCCTCCTTCCGTTCGCTGAAGCCGTTCGGCAGCGAGCTCGAGCAGCTCTGGCGCGGCGGTCAGATACCAATAGCTGTCGCTCGGCCGGGTGTGCCCGAGATATGTCGACAGCAGCGGCATCAGTGGCTGCACATCGACCCCTGACCGATACCAGTCGAGCAGCGTCTGCACGGCGAAGCGGTGCCTGAAGTCGTGAATCCTCGGGCGGCAGGCCGCCGAGCGCGGCCTGAGCCCCGCGTGGTCACGCAGCTGCTTGAACGTGGCGTGCACGGCGCAATAGAGCAGCCTGGTTCCCGCTTGGGAGACCAGCACCGCAAGGGTGCTCGGGTCGGCCCAGAGCTGATCGCGCTCGCGGGCGTAGTCGCGCATCGCTTTGACGGTCGAGGGGTGAATCGGCAGCTCGCGCGATTTGCCGAACTTGGTGTCGCGGACCGTAAGCACGCCGTGCGCGAGGTCGACGTCGTCGCGATCCAGCCGGATCGCCTCGCCGACGCGCATGCCGGTGACCGCCAGCAGCCCGATCAGCGCGCGATAGGTCGCTTGACGCAGTTGGCCTCGGAGGATCACGGTCGCCGTCATCAGCGCGGTGATCTCCTGATCGGAGTACAGGTAGGGGGTCGCGCGCGCCGGCCGGCTCGGGCACAGGTCGGCCGACGGCACCTCGTGGGCGTCATCGAGCGCGTGCAGGTAGGCGGCAAACCCACGCACCGCCGAGAGCCGAGAGGCCCGCCAGCTGTCGCTGCCGCCCGGCAGCGTCACCCACGCGAGCGCGTTCTCGATCGAGATCACGCACTCGCCGCGCTCGTCCAGAAACCCGATGAACTGCGCCAGCAGCTTCTCGGTCCGCGCGAGCTTGTAGCCGAGCGCCCGGCGGATCCGCAGATAGTCGCCCAGCTGATCGTCAAGCGAGCTCACGACTCACCTCCCAGCGACGGCCACGGCCGGGCGAGCGCTCGGAGCCGTTCGCGGTCGACCTTGGCGTAGATCGCGGTCGTCTGCTGCGAGCGATGCCGCAACAGCTGTCCGATCTCCACCAACGGAGCGCCAGAGCGCAACAGCTCGGTCGCGGTCGTGTGCCTGAGCCGATGCGCGTTCACCCGCCCAAGACCGGCACGCTGACCAGCTCCGACCACGACCTGGCTGACGCCGGCGGCGCTCAGCGCGCGGTGAGGTGCCCTCACCCGCACGAATACCGCCCGGCCCTCAGCGCTCACCGGCCGCGCCCGGCGCAGATACTCGGCGAGTGCGGTGCCGACGTCGACCGGCAGCGGCAACCGCTCGCGCCGACCGCCCTTGCCGCGCACCAGAAGCTCCCCGGAACGCCAGTCGAGATCGTCGAGCTTCAGCGCCGCGACCTCGCCCCGGCGCATCCCAAGCCGGATCAGCAGCGACAGAATCGCGAAGTCGCGCACGCCGACTGCCGTCTCCAGATGACAACCGTCAAGCAATGCCGTCACCTGCTCGCCTCCGAGTCCACGAGGCAGACCCGCCAGCCGCCAGCCCGCAACCGATGGAACGACCGGCGCCAACGGCCGCGCGATCACCCCCTCGACGTGCAGATAGCCCAGCAGCGAGCGCAGCGCCGTGACCAGCAGCTTCGCCGACCCGGGCCGGCGGTGTGGGCACTCGGCCAGCACGAACGCGAGCACATCCCCAGCGGCGAGCGCACGCAGGTCAAGCTCGCCGGTCGCATCCAGACGAGTCGCCAGGAACGGCCGGACCATGTCGGCGTAGTTGCGCGCGGTGACCGCCGCCAGCCCGCGCTCAGAGCACAACCACGCGCGATAGCAGCGGAGCAGCTGCTCCACCTCGGACAGCGACGACGGCTCGGCGTCCGGCGGCACGACCCCGAAAGCACGCAGATACTCCAACAGCGCCACCAGCGCCCTGGGCGTCACGTAGTTCACGTAGCCGGCAGCGCGCCGCGCCGCGATGAACTCCTCGACCCGCGCGGGCGACAGACCATCCGACCCCAACCCCTCGCAAGCCAGCCAACGGCTCACATGCGCCATCAACCGCAGCTGATGCGCGGCAGACACCGGCGTATACCCGCGCTCAACCAGCGCCGCGACGAACCCCGACACGTACGGCTCAAGCGGTCCGGTCACCCGGATCCGCGACAGATCGACCACAACAGTCTCCTCTCAGCTCGTGTGAGAGCAGACCGTCAATCAGCCCAACCGAATTATCCCGACCCTCAGGCCGCCAACCACGCTACTTGCGGGCAATCATCGACCCGAGTCGGGATAACCCGGGCATCGGGATAGTGCCATTTATGGCGACGTCGCCATAATCGCCACTATGCCGACCCAGCGGTTATGCCGACTGCGGCTCGTCGGGTTAGGCGGCATCGGGGTTCGTGGGTGATGTTGTCGGCATAAACGCGGTCTGGTTGGTGGAGGCTGGCGCGCTCATCGAGTGAG
>JALYTU010000442.1 GCA_030854125.1 Actinomycetota bacterium
CGTCGAACCGTCGCGTCCCGTCGTCCCGTCACGACGATGACAGCAAGGCCGGGTAGGCGCGCCATGGACGCCGCCACGGCCGTCGCTGGCGACGGCGCGCTTGAGCTGACCTGGGAGGAGGTCATCGACGCCCTGGGGGCGCTCGAAGGGTCGCGCGTCGCGGTCCGCGTCATCGAGCGCAGCGAGCCGGAGAAACTCGTCGTCGTGTTCCGCGGCCACCTCAGAGCACCAACGCACGGAAAGCACCCGACGCTCTTCTGGCCCGTCCGGGCCGCCGGCGAGGACGAGTCAGACGTCGTCGAGGACACCGGCATCCACCTGCATCGGGATCGCTTTCACCCAAGCGTCGCCAGTCTCGGCGGCAGGGTTCTGCACATCGTCCAGGGACCGGTGATCGTCAACGTGCGCGGTGTCGACGCTTCGGCACATAATCCACGGCCCGATAGCCGCTGACGGGGATGGTGGATACGGCGCCGAACGGCGCCGTTGGCGGGTCCACCGGCCCGGCCCGTGGCTGAGCGAGACCCGGCGGCCGGGCACCGGTTCTTGATCGAGCCGCGTCCGCCGTTTCGGCTCGATCTCACGGCGTGGGCGCTGCGTCGCCGCGCGCACAACGAGGTCGACCGTTGGGACGGCCGCGTTTATCGCCGCGCGCTGTCGGTCGGCGACGAGGCGGTGGCGATCTCTGTGACCCCGAGCGGCCCGCCAGGCGCGCGGCTGGAACTCACGCTCTCCGGCGGACTGATCGACGACCCCACGACGGCGTTCGCGCGCGAGGCACTCGACCGCCTCCTCGGTCTCACCGCCGACCTCTCCGGCTTCGCGGCGATGGCGTGCGAAGATCCGTTGCTCGAGCGGCTCGCCGCACGTCTGCGCGGGCTCAAGCCGCCGCGCTTTCTCACCGTCTTCGAGGCGCTCGTCAACGCCATCGCCTGCCAACAGCTATCGCTCACCGTCGGCATTCACCTGCTCAACCGCTTGACCACCGCACACGGCCGCCCGGTTCCCGAGGACCCTGACGACCTGCGCGCGTTTCCTCAGCCGGAGGACCTCGCGTCGGTAGCGCCGGGCAAACTCAACGCGATGGGATTCAGCTCGACCAAGGCGCGCACGATCATCGACGCTGCCACGGCGATCACCGACGGCTCCCTCGATCTCGAATCTCTCGCCCACCTCGACGATCAGGACGCGATGGAACGCCTGACCAGCCTACGCGGCGTCGGCCGCTGGACCGCCGAGTACGTGATGCTCCGCGGCCTGGGACGCCTCCACGTCTTTCCCGGAGACGACGTCGGCGCCCGCAACAAACTCAAGCGCTTCTTCGCTATCGACAGCCCCCTCGACTACGACAGCATCGGGAGCCTAGTCGCGCGATGGCAACCGTACGCCGGGCTCGTCTACTTCCACCTCCTGCTCGACTCGCTGGCCCAAGCCGGACTTGTCGACGCAGCCTGAGCCCCGGACAGGCGACGTCCCCACGCCCGGTAACATGGCCCTGGCGCACGCCGCAACGCTCGGTCGCGACCGTAAGAACGTCGCCCAGCGCGACGCTGCGTTTGATGCGGTCCTATCGCGGGTAAATAGACAGGTATAGCGGTGCTCTCATTGCGTCACGGACGCCCCTGAGCTTCGTGCTTTGATGGACGGAGCGCCTTCGCGGTCACACGCTGGCCGCAATATCTTGGTCCGTCGCAATCCATCGACTGCGAAGGACGTGCCCGATGTTCGGATCGGAGCCAGCCAGCGGAAATGGGTGCGCCGACGCCGTGGCGAGCGCTCAAGGGGAACGAGATGCCGGCGTGCCGTCCCTGATCGGATCTGGCGTCCGGGCCTCGCATTTGAGCTGCGGATGCTGCGGCTTGTCGGTTCGCGTCAAGGCGGCGTGGCTCGCGATCGAGCATTGCCCGCGGTGCATCGCGCGACGCGGCCAACTCGTGCCGCTGGTAAGCAGCGATGATCCACACCGGGTGACTCGAGCCCGCAGAGACACGCAACTCAAGGAACGCCAGTTGCTTGCGCTCATTGACGAGCATCACGCCGCGGCGCAACAATGAGCTCCCGGTTGCAGCAGATAGCCGCGACGAGCGGGGTGGCTCGCTGGTGAGCACGGCCGACTACTCCCCGAACGAGCCGAGCCGCCCACCCTCCTCCCACGATGCTGGCCTTGCGGGAACCCTCGGCGCCGCGAACACCGGACGCCCCAGGCCCGCCACGCAAGCAACCATGCTGTTTGCGATTCCGTTCGCGAGTGCGATGACCGATCACGACATCGCTCTGCTAGCGCGTATCCTGGACCTAGCGACGAATGTTCACCCCAACCTTCGCGACAGCCCGGCCAGCCCCGGTGTTGCGCGTCTGGACTTCGACTCAGGCCTGTTCCTGCGCCACGACGCCACCGAGGGACGATGGGTGCTAGAGGCCCGGACGTGGGGCAACCCGCCTGCGTGGATCGTCCATGACTGGCACGTCCAGGCCGCGGCCGCCGCGCACCAGCTCGATCCCACCGTCGCGACCCCCCCGCGCCTGCCGGCCACCACGCCCAGCCCAGCAGCGTCGAGTGAGCGGCTCCCGCTCACGCTCGGCCGCACGACGAACAAGCGCCTTGCCTGGATCAACCTGCACATCCCGGGACTTGGATGACCGCGCCGGCGGCAACTCGCGGCGCGTTTGATCGCGAGTCGCGTGTGTGGCTCGCGCAGCTGCGCGGCGACGGCTTGGAACACGACGCGGCGCTCGTCCGTCTTCACGCGCTGCTACTCGACGAGGCTCGCTACGAGATGAGGCGCCGCACCCAGGCGCTCGCGCACCCGTCGGGCCCCGACCTCGACGATCTGGCGCTACAGGCCGCCAACGACGCGCTGCTAACCGTCCTGCGTAAACTTGACCAGTTCCGGGGCGACGCGCTGTTCACCACCTGGGCACGCCGGTTTGCCCAGCTTGAGGTGCCGGGCAAGATCAGACGACGACTCGGCCACACCCGCGAAACGCCGACCGACCCGGCGGACTGGCCGCCCGAGCGCCTCACCTCGGCGGACCCACAAGAACACTGCGAGGCGCGCGAGCTCGCGCGCACCCTTGCCCATCTGATCGCGCACGACCTAACCGCCCGCCAGCGTGAAGTGCTGCTCGCGCTGACCGTCGAGCACGTCACGGTCAAGCACCTCGCAGAACGCATGGACTCGACACCCGGCGCGCTCTATAAGACCCTGCACGACGCGCGCGGCAAGCTCAAGCGGCGGCTCGCCGACGAACCCGCAGACACGATCCGCGAGGCGGTCAGCGGCCGATCGCGCCCACCTGCGCTCCTCAGCAACGCAGCATGATGAGGCCGCCCCGCAACGCTACCGGCCGACGACCATCATCACTGCTTCGAGTACGCTCCCAACGCTGATCACCACGTCTGTGCAAGGCGCGTTTGAGACCGTTCGAACCCTCCCTGCGCCAACCCGGGCGCTTGCACGGACGGTCAGCTCGCTCATTTGCCGCGCGTGGCGCCCCGTTGACCTCCTCGAGCATGCATGCCGTGTTGACCAGGAGGCGCTCGCGTCCCCAGATAGGAGCAGACCATGAAGACCTGGGACATCAACAC
>JALYTU010000023.1 GCA_030854125.1 Actinomycetota bacterium
GCGGACGATCCGCACCGAGCTCCGGCAGAGGGTCGGTGAATCGACCTTTGACATCTGGCTCGCGCAGCTGGAGCTGCAGGCCTTTGACGGCGAAGCGCTGATCCTCACCGCACCGCCCGGTACCCGGCAGTGGATCGGCGCACGGTACGGCCGCCTACTGGAACGCTGCGCTCGTCAGGCGCTCGGCGAGAACATCCGGGTGGTCTTCTCCGAGGACGCCAGTCGCCCTCGGCGGCAGAGCCCCCCCGGCGGACCGACTGCGGTCCCCGCGCCTCCGGCGGGGCCCCGAGAGAGCTTCAACCCCCGCTACAGCTTCGAGCAATACATCATCGGCGAGGGCAACCGTCTGGCCCACGCCGCGGCGCTGACGGTCGCCGAGCTGCCCGGCGACGCCTACAACCCGCTCTTCCTGCATGCACCACCGGGACTGGGCAAGACCCACCTCCTGCACGCCATCGGCAACTACGTCCAGGCGTTCGGGGGCGGTGCCGTCATCCGCTACACCACCGCCGAGGCCTTTACAAATCACTTCATGGGTGCGCTGAGCACGAAGGCGATGGAACCGTTCAAACGGGCATACCGCGACGCTGACGTGCTGCTGATTGACGACATTCAGTTCCTCGCCGCCAAGGCACGCACCGAGGAGGAGTTCTTTCACACCTTCAACGCGCTGCGCGAGGACGGACGCCAGCTCGTCATCACCTGTGACCGCCTGCCTCGCGCCCTGCTCGGAATCGAAGCCCGGCTGCGCGAGCGATTCGAGGCCGGGCTGGTGGCCGAGATCAGCCCTCCGGATCTCGCCACCCGCGTCGCAATCCTGCGTAAGCGTGCGGCCCTGGATCAGATCACGATCGCCGATCCAGCCGTGCTCGAGCTGATCGCCGGCCGCGTGACCCAGAACATCCGCGCGCTGGAGGGCGCCCTGATCCGGGTGGTGGCACACGGCTCACTGACCCAGCGCCGCCTCGACCTCGAGCTCGCCACCGAGGTAATGGACCATCTCTATCCGGACTCGGCGCCGAGCGCGCCGACGATCGAAGGCGTGCAGGCGGTCGTCGCCGCCCACTTCGCGATCTCGACCGCCGAGCTGGTCTCCGCCGGGCGCACGGCACGCATCGCCTGGCCCCGGCAGGTCGCCATCCACCTCGCGCGTGATCTCACCGACGCGTCCCTCCAGGCGATCGGGGACGCCTTCGGGGGCCGCAACCACGGTACGGTGCTGCATGCCTGCAAGCGCGTCGCCGAACGGGCCGGTACTGATGACAACATCCTCGACGAGGTCCGTGTTCTCGCCGAACGAGTCCGCCATCACCACACCGACCGGGGCTGTTGACACACTTGCCTGTCGCTTGAGCGCGACAACTTCGCCGCTCGTTGCGGGCGATCTACGAGTTCTCCACACACACCATCCTCCCTATGACTTCTCAATCTCTTTGTAGGTATTCGCCATGAAGATCTCCCTCGAGCGCGACCATCTGCTCGCTCAGCTCCAGACCGTCAGCCGCGTCGCCTCCACCCGCAGCGCCATCCAGGCCCTGTCCGGGGTGCAATTCGCGATCGACGCCACCGGTGGTGAGCTGCGGGCGACGGACATGGACGTCGGTTTGCGTGTCCCACTCGAGCTCGAGGTGGCGCGCGAGGGCACGGTCGTGCTCCCCGCCCGGCTGCTGCTCGACGTCGTCCGCTCGCTGCCGGCTGCCGCGGTCGGCCTCGAGCTACGCGCCGCAGAGCAGGACGTCGAGCTGGTCTCGGGCAACGCGACCTTCCACATTCGCACCCTGCGCAGCGACGACTTTCCGACTTTCCCCGAGCCCGATGGCGACTCGACGGTGGAGCTGCCGGCCGAGGCATTCGTGGCCACCGCGCTGAAAGTCGCCGGTTCGGCATCGCGCGACGAAACCCGCCCCGTGTTGACGGGCATCCTGGTCTCGGCGTCTGAGCGTGAGCTGCGGATGGTCGCCACCGACTCTTATCGCCTCAGCGTCAAGGAGACCGTGCTCGAGACTCCGCTCTCGGCGGGCTTTGAGGTCAATGTCCCTGCCCGCGCACTGCAGGAGCTGGCTCGACTGGTGACCCACGCCGAGGGCGAGCAGTTGCGCGTCAGCGTTGGACAGAACCAGGTGCTGTTCACGCTGGGGAGGGTCATCCTCTCGTCGAGGTTGATTGACGGCCAGTTCCCCAACTACCGCCAGTTGCTCCCCGAAACCTTCGAGCACGAGCTGCGGCTGGCCGGTTCGGAATTGACTGACGTCGTGCGCCGGATCAGCCTCCTGGCGCAGAAGAACGCGCCGCTGCGGCTGGCCTTCGCGCCCGGCGAGCTGACGGTGTCGGCTCAGACCCCTGACGTCGGTGAGGCGCGCGAGTCGATGCCGGCGGCATTCCAGGGCGAGCCGCTGGAGATCGGTTTCAACCCGGAGTTCCTGCGCGCGGGCCTGGAGGCGATCGACGATTCCGACGTGCTGCTGAAGCTGATCAGCCCCCTGCGCCCCGGACTGATTGAAGCCGGCGACGAGAGCAGGTTCCGGTACCTGATCATGCCGATCAGGCTCAACGTCTAGCCGGGCAGCTGTGCGCGTCCTGCGCGTCACCCTACGCGACTTTCGTGGCTACGCGTCGGCGGAGATCGACCTCGGTCCGGGGCTGACCGTGATCACCGGACCCAACGGGGCCGGCAAGACGAACCTGATCGAGGCGTTGTACTTCGGGTGCACGGGGCGATCCTGTCGCACCTCCAACGAACGCGACGTGGTGCGCTTCGGTCAGAGCACGACTCGCGTCGTAGTGACCGCCGAGGGCGACGATGGGCGCCATCAGCTGACGGTCGGCTTCACCCCGGGGGAGCCCAAACAGATGCGGGTCGATGGCGCCGCCGTGGAGCGCTTGCTTGAGGTCAGCGCCCGGCCGCTGCTCAGCGTGTTCCTGCCCGACCGCCTGGAGTTGATCAAGGGGACCCCCTCGGTCCGCCGCGCGCATCTGGACCAGTTCGTGACCGCCATGTGGCCGGCGCGCTCGGCAACGCGGCGGGCCTACGCTCAGAGCTTGGCTCAACGCAACGCGCTGATCGCGCGTCTGCGTGCTGGCGCCGGCTCGCGCGCCTCACTGGTCAGTTGGGACCTGCAGCTGGCTCAGCACGGGGTTGCGTTGATGGCCGACCGCGCCGCGGCGGTGCAGGAGATCAGGGACCGCTTCGCCGCGATCGCGCAGGCGCTCGGACTGGATGGCGAGCCAGCACTGGCCTACCGTCCGCGATCACGAGCCGCCAACGCCGAGGAGCTGGCGGCCGAGCTACAGGCGCGCACGGACTCTGACCTCGAGCGGGGCTTCACCGGCCATGGCCCCCACCGTGACGAGCTCGCCACCCAGCGAGCCGGCCGGGAACTGCGTGCGTTCGGCTCGCAGGGCCAGCAGCGGCTCGCCCTGCTGGCGCTCCTGTTGGCCGAACGGGAGGCGATCGGAGAGCGCCGGTCCTCCCCGCCGGTCATGCTGCTGGACGACGTGATGAGCGAGCTCGATCTCACCCGCCGCCGAGCGCTGGTCGACCTGTTGCGCAGCGCGGGCGGCCAATCGGTGATCACCGCGACCGGCCTGGAGCAGATCCCCGGAGGCGACGATGCCGCGGTCACCCGACTCGTCGTCGCGGGCGCGCAGGTCGGCCCAGCGGACGCCGCGCCACAGCTGCGGGCGGCGAGCTGATGGGCGGCACCCCCCGCCGGGGCCCGCGGAGCCTGGAGAGCGCGCTTGATCGCCTCCGTGACGACCTCGCTCCCGACACGGTGCTTGCCGACGTTCAGCGTGTGTGGGCCGAGACCGTCGGCATCGCGATCGCCGCCGAGGCGCAGCCCACCTCGGAGCGGTCCGGGATCCTCACGGTGTCCTGTTCGGCGTCGGTCTGGGCCCAGGAGCTCGACCTGATGGCCCCTCAGATCGTGCAGCGGCTCAACCTGGCGCTGCCGGGACGCATGATCCAGCGCCTGCGGTGCGTCGCGACCGGCCACCAGGGGTAGTCAGAGCGCGCTCAGTTTATCTCAATTTGCAGGTAAAAGAGCAGTTCTCGGACCCCGGTTTCGACCAGCCCTTGTGCTATCCTGATGAACATAAATTCTGCGACGTCCCGGCGCGCCGACCTGGCGCGAGATCCGGAGCGTCTCAACGTCAATCGGAGGATCGTTGGCGAACGATGACGGCGCCACGGGCGCCAGCCAGAAATCCAGTTACGACGCCCAGGACATCACGGTCCTCGAGGGACTCGAGGCGGTGCGCAAGCGTCCGGGTATGTACATCGGCTCGACTGGCGAGCGTGGTCTGCACCATCTCGTCTACGAGATCGTGGACAACTCCGTGGACGAGGCGCTGGCTGGTAACTGCGACTCGGTCACGATCACGATCCACCCCGACAACTCGATTACCGTGGTCGATGATGGTCGCGGGATCCCCGTCGCCACGATGGCCAAGGAGCAGCGTCCCGCGCTCGAGGTGATCATGACCGTGTTGCACGCCGGCGGCAAGTTCGGCGACGGCGGCGGTTACAAGGTCTCCGGCGGACTGCACGGGGTCGGCGCCTCGGTGGTCAACGCGCTGTCCGAGCGCCTCGAGGTCGAGGTGCGGCGCGACGGCTTTCACTGGAACCAGGTCTATGAGCGCGGTAAGCCACAGGGCCCGATCGTCAAGGGAGCTCCGACCAAGGAGACCGGCACCGCGACGACCTTCCTGCCCGACGCCGAGATCTTCGAGGACATTGACTACAACTTCAAGACGCTCGAGGAGCGCCTACGTGACACGGCCTTTTTGACCCGGGGCATGAAGATCGTCCTCACCGACGAGCGCGCCGAGGGCAAGTCGGTCGAGTTTCACTACGAGGGCGGGATCGTGGACTTTGTCGCCTACCTCAACCAGAACAAGGACCCGATCCAGCGCAAGATCATCTTCCTCGAGGGCGAGAGCAAGGAGGGCGCGGTCGAGGTCGCCATGCAATGGAACTCCTCCTACCAGGAGTCGGTGTTCTCGTTCGCCAACAACATCAACACGATCGAGGGCGGCTCGCATCTCAGTGGCTTTCGCTCCGCTCTGACCGGCGCGCTGAACAAGTACGCCCGCGAGAAGGGCGAGCTGCGTGAGAAGGACGACAACCTCAGCGGTGAGGACGTCCGCGAAGGGCTGACCGCGGTGATCTCGGCCAAGCTGACCGACCCCCAGTTCGAGGGCCAGACCAAGACCAAGCTCGGCAACCCCGGGATTCAAGGGTTCGTGCACTCGATCGTCAACGCCCGCCTGTCCGAGTTCCTGGAGGAAAACCCTCAAGAGGCGCGTGCGATCCTTCGCAAGTCGATCTCCGCCGCCCAGGCCCGCGCCGCCGCCCGCAAGGCCCGTGATCTGACGCGCCGCAAGTCGGCGCTGGAGAATTCGACGCTGCCCGGCAAGCTCGCCGACTGCTCGGTCAAGGACCCGTCGCTGGCCGAGTTGTTCATCGTCGAGGGTGATTCCGCCGGAGGCTCGGCGGTCTCGGCGCGCGACCGCAGCACCCAGGCGATCCTGCCCCTGCGCGGCAAGATCCTCAACGTCGAGAAGAGCCGGATCGACAAGGTGCTGGCCAACACCGAGGTCCAGGCGCTGATCACCGCGATCGGCACCGGGGTCCGGGACGAGTTCGATCTTGCCCGGGCGCGCTACCACAAGATCGTGCTGCTGACCGACGCCGATGTCGACGGCGCGCACATCCGCACGCTGGCGCTGACCCTGCTGTTCCGCGAGATGCAGCCGCTGATCGAGGCCGGCTTCGTGTATATCGCCAAGCCGCCGCTGTACCGACTGACCCGGGGCCAGAAGCATCGGTATCTCGAGCGTGAGTCTGACCTCGAGGACATCCTGCTCGGAGACAAGTTCGAGAAACTTGAGATCACCGACAGCCAGGGCAAGGCGTTCAAGCTCACCGAGGCGCGGTGGAAGCGGTTTACGCGGCTGCTCAAGCAGTACGAGGGCTGGGCGGCGGCGCTGCGCGCCGCCCACGGTCACGGCGTCGTGGCCTTCATGCAGCAGGCCCGGATGCTCGAAGAACAGATCACCGATGTGGGCGCGCTGCTGCGTCACGTGGCCGCCAGCGCGGGCAATGGCGACGGTCATGCCTACAAGCTCAAGCTGATCGAGGAGCAGCCCGAGACGCTGGTGATCCGCACGCTGGAGGCCAAGACTGGTCTGGCCAGCACCCACCACGTCCGCCATGCCGCCCTGGACGCCAGTGAGTACCAGCGACTCGCCGACGTGCACCGCGATCTGGACAACCTCACCGGCATGCCGCCGTTCTCGATCCGCCTGGGCGAGACCTCCAGCGACGCCGGCAGCTTCGAGGAGCTCCACGACGAGATCCTGGCGATCGCCCAGAAGGGGATCGACTACTACCGCTTCAAGGGCCTGGGCGAGATGGACGCCGAGGAGTTGCGCGAGACGACGATGGATCCCCAGACGCGGACCCTGGTGCAGGTCACGATGGAGGATGCCGCCTCGGCCGACCTTGTGTTCTCGATGCTGATGGGCGATCAAGTCGAGCCGCGGCGGGCGTTCATCGAGGAGAACGCCCGGCTCGTGACCAACCTCGACGTCTAGGAGGCGCGCAATGTCAGCAATCGACACCATCGGGGGCGGCAACATCGAGCCGCGCGGGCTAGAGGATGAGATGCGCTCGGCGTATCTGGACTACGCGATGTCGGTCATCGTCGGCCGCGCGCTGCCCGACGTCCGCGACGGCCTGAAGCCCGTGCACCGCCGGGTGCTGCACGTGATGAACGAGCTGGGCCTGCAGCCCAACCGCAAGCACGTCAAGTGTGCGCAGATCGTCGGCGAGGTGATGGGCAAGTTCCATCCCCACGGTGACACGGCGATCTACGATGCGCTCGCGCGCATGGCGCAGGACTTCTCGATGCGCTATCCGCTCGTCGACGGGCACGGCAACTTCGGCAACATCGACGGCTGGGGCGCGGCCGCGATGCGCTACACGGAGGCGCGGCTGGAGAAGCTGGCCACCGAGCTGCTGCGTGACATCGACTCCGACACGGTCGAGTTCGGGCCCACCTACGACGGCACCCGCCAGGAGCCGCTGGTGCTGCCGGCGCGCTTCCCCAATCTGCTGGTCAACGGTGGCTCGGGGATCGCGGTCGGCATGGCCACGAACATCCCGCCGCATAACCTGCGCGAGGTCGTGGCGGCGACGATCGCCTACATCGACGACCCGGCGATCGACGTCGAGGGCCTGATGGCCTACATCAAGGGTCCCGACTTTCCCACCGCCGGGACGATCCTCGGCCGCGAGGGCATCCGTGATGCCTACGCCACCGGCCGCGGGCGGGTGCGCGTGCAGGCCAAGGCGCACATCGAGCCGATCGGCCAGGGCAAGGAGGCGATCATCGTCACCGAGTTGCCCTTCCAGGTGCGCAAGGGCGGCGACGGCGGCCTGATCGAGAAGATCGCCGACCTCGTCCACGACAAGAAGATCTCCGAGATCACCGATGTCCGGGATGAGTCCGATCGCCGCGGGATGCGTCTGGTCATCGAGCTCAAGCGCGACGTGATCCCCAAGGTCGTGCTCAACAAGCTGCACAAGCACACGTCGATGCAGACGACCTTCGGCGTCAACATGGTCGCGCTGGTCGACAACGTGCCGCGCACGCTCTCGCTGCGCGAGGTGATCGGCCACTACGTCGATCACCAGCGCGAGGTCGTCGTGCGCCGTACCAAGTACGAGCTGCGCCGCTCCGAGGAACGCGCCCACGTGCTCGAGGGGCAGCTGATCGCGCTGGCCAACCTCGATGAGGTGATCGCCCTGATCCGCGGATCGCGCGACTCCGAAACCGCCCGGCACGGGTTGATCGAACGCTTCGAGCTGTCGCTCATCCAGGCCCAGGCGATCCTGCAGCTGACCCTGAGCCGCCTGACCGCGCTGGAGGCTGACAAGATCAAGCAGGAGCACGCCGACCTGATGGAGCGCATCACGGAGCTGCGCGAGATCCTCGGCGACGAGCAGCGCGTGCTGGACATCATCAAGGAGGAGCTGGCGGAGATCGCCGAGGCGTACGGCGACGAACGGCGCACCGACATCACCCACGCCGAGGGCGAGATCGACATCGAGGACCTGATCGCCGATCAGCAGATGGTCATCTCGATCACCCACTCCGGCTACATCAAGTCGCTGCCGCTGTCCACTTACCGCCAGCAGCACCGCGGCGGCATCGGCGTGACCGGCATGGACATGAAGGACGACGACTACATCGAGCACCTGTTCGTCTGCTCGACTCACGACTACCTGTTGTTCTTCACCAACCGCGGGAAGATCTACCGCTCCAAGGTGTACGAGCTGCCCGAGGCGTCGCGGACCGCCAAGGGCCGCGCCCTGGTCAACATCCTGCCCCTGCGCGAGGGCGAGCGAGTCCAGTCGGTGCTCTCCACGCGGGACTTCACCGAGGGCAGGTACCTCGTGTTCGGCACGCGCAAGGGGATCGTCAAGAAGACCGAGTTCCTCGCCTACAACACCCCGATCAAGGCCGACGGCATCATCGCGATCAACATCCGCGACGACGACGAGCTGATGCAGGTGCGCCGCACGAGCGGCAACGACGACATCATCATGGTCTCGCGCTCGGGGCAGGCGGCCCGCTTCTCCGAGACCGCGGTCCGCGCGATGGGCCGTGACACGAGCGGCGTGCGCGGGATGAACGTGTCCCAGAAGAACAACGCGCTGCTGTCGATGGACGTCGCCAACGACGACCAGGAGCTGCTCGTGGTGACCGAGAACGGCTTCGGCAAGCGCACCCAGATCTCCGAGTACCCGGTCAAGGGCCGGGCCACGATGGGCGTCAAGACGATCACGCTGACCGGCAAGAAGGGTCAGCTGGCCGGCGCGCTGGTCGTCCGCGAGCATCAGGAGCTCGTGTTCATCTCCCAGAACGGAATGGTCCAGCGCACCTCGGTGCGCGGGATCAACCGCTACGGGCGTTCCTCGCAGGGCGTCAAGGTGATGAACATCCGCGACGACGATCAGGTGTCAGCGGTGGCGCTGGTCGTCGAGTCAGAGGCGGCCGCGACGGTGGACGCTGATCCCGGTGATCCGATAGCGGCGCTGGAGCTGTCGGCGGATGGGGTGGCGGAGTTTCCCGTCGAGCCCGAGTCACCTGAGACCGAGACCGAGGAGTAGGCCGGAAGGTCACCCACTCCCGTCGGCACAGGGGTGCTGAGCTGGGTGTGGGTGTGTTGGGTTGGGCGTGACGCCGCGACCTGTGCCGTCGTGAGCGTCTGACCCCCCGTCGTGCGCTGCCGCCGGCAGGCGATCAGCAGCCCGGGCTCAGCCTCCGTGCTGGGAGCGACCCAGAACATCATCGGCCTTCGCTATTGTTTGCGAGACCAGAGAAAGGAGGTGGTCCTAACTTGTCTGACATGTTTTGCGGGACCCTGGAGGTGTCCGGCCGCTAGGTCGGATGGCTGACCCCGCTTAGCGGAGTCCAACCCGCGACACCGCCGTTCTGAGCGCCGGGATTAGTCCCGCCGGCACGATGTAGCTCGTGAGCGGAAATCGCAGCCTATGTACCGCGAGGGGCGCCGTGTCTACGGCGTCCCTCGTGCGTTGCGGACGGGCCCGGCAGCGAATACGCTGAGGGCATGTGCCGAAACATCAGAACCCTCCACAACTTCGAGCCGCCGGCGACGCGCGACGAGATCCACGCTTCGGCGTTGCAATACGTGCGCAAGATCAGCGGGACGACCAAGCCATCCAAGGCCAACGAGGCAGCCTTCGCCGCGGCCGTCGACGCGGTGACGGCGGCGTCCGAGACGCTGCTGGACATGATGGTCACCACCGCGCCGCCCAAGGATCGCGAGGTCGAGGCCGCCAGGGCGCGGGAACGCTCCGCCCAGCGCTACGCGGCCTGAGCGCGTCGCTCGACCGGCGGGCTAGCGTTCGTCGTGAGGATCCGGGAAAACGATCCCGGCCTTGGCCCGCTCACCGCGCGCGATCCGCCCTCCGCCCGCGGCCAGGAACATGCCGACGATCGCGGTGACCACCGCCAGCAGCGGCGGGAAGCTCCCCAGGGAGACCTTTGCGTGGGTACCGACGACCGCGTGCATGACCAGCAGTCCGATCCCGTAGAAGAGCCCCCCGGAGAATCCCCGGTCAGCGCCGCCCCATCCGTCGCGATGCTCGAAGCCTGACAGGAACGCGCCGATCCCGGCCAGGATCGCCCACACCCAGTAGGCGGGAGCCGACGCCCCGATCAGCACCCCGGCCACGGCGCCGGCGATGACCGGCACGACACCGCCGAGCGCGATCTGGAGATTTCGCGGCCGGTCGCGGAACAGCGGTGTGGCGATGATGCGCCGGGTCAAGCCGCTCTGGCCCGACGCCTTGTCCTCCCGCGGTGAATCGGTAGCCGACATCCGTCTCGCGGGACCCTATCCTGCCCGGGGCACTGCAGGCAACCGCGGGCGGCGGGGTCAGGCGGCCAGGTAGGCCTGCCACGCCGCCGGGATCGTGGGGCTGGCGACCTGGATGAACACGTTCGAGTTCGGGGTGCGCGGCACTCGGTTGAGTCGCATCCCGGAGTTGCGCAGCAGCAGATTGCCCTTGCGCCGGTTGCACGGCGCGCACGAGGCGACGATGTTCTCCCAGTCCGAGCTGCCGCCCTTGGAGCGCGGGATCACGTGGTCGACGGTCAGGTTGGACCGTGAGCCGCAGTACTGACAGGTCCAGTCATCGCGCGCGAAGACTGCCCGCCGCGTGATCTTGCGCCGGTGGCCGTGGCGCGGGATCCGCACGTAGCTGACCAGCCGGATCACCATCGGCCGCGACAGGGTTGTGTTCTCGGAGTGCAGCTGCCAGTCGGAGCGCTCGATCATCTCGGCCTTCTCCTTGAGCAAGAGCACGACCGCCCGGCGCACCGTGCAGACGTTGATCGGCTCGTAGGTCGCGTTCAACACCAGCACCCGACCACCCTCACGCCCGCGTCGCTGGTGCTGAAAAAGCGACGCGGACCCCAATGGCGCTGGTGGTGCTGAACTGGACAACGCACCGCACAGTTTACCGGTCGGGGCGGAACGCTCCTGTCAACAACTGGTTGCCGTTTCCACGACCGGCGCGGGCACGCACCGCTGACCACCCCCCGGAGGTGCGCCGGCAGAGAGACGGCGGCCGGGATGCCGGTTCGGTGAGCCGAGAGAGACGGCTGCCTAACTCTGGAGGGTCAGGCAGCGGGGAACGAGCCGAGCACGCGCAGCGTCTCGACGTGCTTGGCGAGCGCGGTCAGGCTGTCAGTGACCGCCGGCTCGTTTTCGGCCCCGACGAGGTCAGCGAAGAACATGTAGCTGCCTAGCCCCTGTTTGCGGGGCCGGGACTCGATCCGGGTCAGGTTGACGTCCCGGGCGGCGAACTCGCCCAGGCAGGCCACCAACCACCCCGCCGCCTCGGAGCCTTGGCCCCAGAAGACGATCGCGGTCTTGAACGCGCCGCCGGGCTCGGTGGCGGCGGCGCCGGGTCCGCCGGACGGCTCGCCGGCCCGGCCCAGCCAGACGAACCGGGTCTCGTTGTCGGAGACGTCCTCGACGCCGGCCAGCAGTACCTCACAGCGGTAACGTTCGGCGGCGACGCGGGTTCCGAGTGCGGCCCAGGGACCGTCATGGGCGGCGACGGTCCGGACCGCCTCGGCGGTCGAGCTGCCGGCCATCACCTCGGCCCCCGGTAGGCGGGTGCGGATGAACCGGGCACACTGGCCGCTGGCCTGGGGATGGGAGACCACGACCTGGATCTCGCCCAGCTCGAGTGCCGTGCGGGCGATCAGACAGTGACGGATCGGGTGCACGACCTCGCCGAGGATGACCACGTCCTGGGTCTCGATCGCCAGCGTGTCCAGGGTGGCGTTGACCGATCCCTCCAGGGAGTTCTCGATCGGAACCAGGGCGCGCTGAACCTTCCCGACGTGAACGGCCATGACCGTGTCGTAGATGGTCGCGTAGGAAATCAACTCGAGGCCGTCGGCACCGTGGCTGGCGGCGAGCAACGCCTCCTGCGTGAACGTCCCCTCGGGGCCGAAGTAGCCGGCCCGGACCGTGGCCACGGCCGTGATCAGCCCGTGCTCGCCGGCTGGCCGCCGGAGAGCGCGAGCCGGACCGCCTCGTCCTCCTCGGGGGAGAGCTCGAGCTCTCCGCGGCCACAGGAGACCTGCTTGGCGTAGAGGCGGGCGTGATCGCGATGCAGGATCGAGGAGAGCACGATCCCCGACCGCGTGGCGTCGAGCAGCGCGATCGATGTCGACTGACGGCCGGACATCTCCCCGTAGGCGTCATAGCGCACCAGGGACGAGTAGGCGACCGCGCCGTCGAGTCGCTGTTCGGCCACCCCCATCCGCTCCTCGAGGCGTCCGGCGACATCCTGCAGGTAGGCGTTGAGCGCGGCGAACTCACCCTGCAGCCGCGCCGCATGGGCAACGACGTCCTCGCGCCGCTCCCCGAGGACGACCCACTGATCAGAGCGCAGGCGCCGCATGCGCAGGGCGAGGACGATGCCGAGCAGCAGGGCGACCGCGGCCACCGCCGCGGCCGCCAGCGCGACGATCCCCGTGGTGCTGGTCAGGTTGTGCACCGCGCCAAGGATAAGGGCGCGACCGGGTGGAGGGCGGCTACTGGA
>JALYTU010000443.1 GCA_030854125.1 Actinomycetota bacterium
GGAGGCGTCAGGCGGCACGGCGTCAGCGAGTCCGAGAGCATCGCCGCGAGCCCGGATCCACCGACCGATCAGGTCATGGTCGTGGTTGCCGGGCAGTAGCACGATCTCCTTGCCGGCCATCCGCGCACCGATCTCCCGCAGGATCGGTTCGGCGATCGTCAGCGCACGCTCGGCGTGGCGGCCGTGGAACTCAAGCACGTCTCCGAGCATGACGAGCCGCTGCACGTCGTCCAGCGCCGCCAGCAGCCGGCGCAGCGCGATGTCCTGGCGCAGGACGTCCCGGTGCCCGCGATTGCCCAGATGCAGGTCCGAGATGACGAGGGTGCGCACGGCGCGGCCACGATAGCCGTCTGCTGAACGACCAACGGCCGGGGAAGGTCCCCGGCCGGCGGCGGTCAAGCTCAGGTCAGGCGGTGACGAGCGTCTCGAAATGCAGCGCGGCGCCCCGGGCAACGACGAGCACCGGCGAGGACGCCTCCTCGATCGCGTTGTGTGAGCGCGAGCTGATCGAGACGCGCCCGGCCGGACCGTCCGGGCGGGAGCCAACGACGAGGAGATCGACGCCGTGCGCCCGATCGACGACCGCCGCGTCGAGCCGGCCGGCGATCGAGAACGCGGTCTCGATCGCAGCCTCGTCGGCGGAGCCGGGCAGGACGCCGATCGTGGCGATCTCGCGATGGCCGTTCTGGTAGCCGGCGGGAGCCAGGGCGACGGCCGCCGGACCGCGCTCGAGCAGCGTCTGGGCCGAGCGGCCGACCGCGACGTGGCCGTTGGACGAGCGGTACTCGGCGCCGAACACGACGATGTCGGCGTCCTCGCTCTCGGCCAGCCAGGCCAGCCCCTCACCGGTCGAGCCGCTGAGCACGATCCGCCGCTGAACCGAGGCGTCCTGCAGCCACCGGGCGCCGCGGTCGAGTAGGGCGTCGGCGGCGCCGGAGGCGAGCTGCTCGTGCTCGGGGCGGTCACGCCGCGCGTGACGAACGTAGGCGAGGGTCAGCCGGCTGCCGAGCTCACCGAGCACGCGGCCGAACATCAGCGCGTCGTGGTCGTTGAGCGAATCGTCGTAGGAGATGATCGCGTGAGGTGCCATTGCAGAGCTCCAGAGCATGGAAGTGGGCGGAAAAGATCGGCTCGCGAGGCGAGCACGACACACCTTCCCACTCTCCAGCCATCAGCACTAATGAAGTTGTTCATCTCGACGATAAGATTTGCTAATGCTGAACCTAGGACGATTGCGGGTCTTCTGCGAGGTGGTGTCCCGAGGGTCGTTTTCCGCCGCCGCCGAGGCGCTGACCTACACCCAGTCGGCGGTCTCGCAGTCGATCGCCCGGCTGGAGGCGGAGACCGGGGCGACGCTGCTCGTGCGCGACCGCCGAGGCGTGCGGGCGACCGCGGCGGGGGAGACGCTGATGACGCACGCTGAGGGGATCTTCGCCTCCGTCGACGCGGCGGAGGCCGAGCTCGCGGCCGTGCTCGGGATCCGGTCCGGGCGCCTGCGGGTCGCCTCCTTCCCGTCCGCGGGTGCGACCCTGATGCCGCTCGCGGTGGCGCGTTTTCGTCAGGCCCATCCCGATGTGGCGATCACCCTCGCCGAGGGTGAGCCCGAGCACATCGGGCCCCGGTTGCGCGCGGGCGAGTTCGATCTCGCGCTCCTGTTCGCGTTCCCTGGCGTGCGCGAGCGGCCCGCCACCGGCCTGCGGTCGGTGACGCTGCTGCACGACCCGATGCACGTCGCCCTGCCCGCCGAGCATCCGCTGGTCGGCAAGCCGGCCCTGACGCTGGCCGATCTGCGCGACCAGCAGTGGGTCCAGACCTCGGCCTCGAGCCCGTGCGCACGCCATGTGGTGCGCTCCTGCCTGGCCGCCGGCTTTGAGCCCTACGTCGCGTTTGAGTCAGACGACTACGACACCGTCCAGGGCCTGGTCGCCGCCGGCGTCGGGGTCGCGCTGATTCCGCGGCTGGCCCTGACCCGGATCCACCCGGGGATCGTCGTGCGCGCGCTGGCCCCGCAGAGCCCGGCCCGCAAGGTGACGATCGCGACGATGGGTGGGCTCGGCGTCGCCCCGGCCGCACGCTCGATGATCGCCCTGCTGCGCGACGTCGCCCGGCGCTACCTGGACAGCTCACCGGCCTGATGGTTGATTGCACGACCGCGACATCAACCCTCGGCTGAACGCGCAGCGACCTCGCGGGCCAGCTCGTCGGCCTGATGGCCCATCACAATCGGACGGATCGCCCGCTCCAGCGGCCGGGCCAGGAAGCCGATCGCCCCGGGATCGACCGCCAGCTCATAGGTGACGAGGGTGCGCTGGGCACCGAGTGACTCCAGCCGCCAGCCACCGTCCATTCCGTCCAGGTCATCGGACTCCACCAGCGTGAAGCTCATCCGCTCGGGCTCGGTGTAGCTGAAGCGGACCCGGACCCGGACCGTGCGCAGTTTGGCGTCGTTGTCGGTGTCGGCGACCAGGGGCCGCCCGGCCGGATCACGCTCGATCACCGCCACAGCTTTGAGGGTGCGCTGCCAGTCGGGGGCATGCTCGACGTCGGCGACGATCGCCCAGCAACGCTCGATCGAGAACGGGATCTCGGCCTGACAGGAGCCCGAGAGCCGGGTCACCGCGCCACCATCAGCTCACCCGGGGGCGGATCGACACGCTGCTGATGCCGCCGCTGGAATCGGTCAGCACGACTCCGAGCGAGGCGCCGCGGACCGACCGGGGCTGGCGCCCGGCTGCCACCGCCAGCCCGCGCGGACCGGCGAGCACGGTAACCACGCGCGTCGCGTGTCGCAGCGTCAGGAGCAGCGATCGTCCCGTCCGGCGCGCCCGGAAGCGCACTGGGAACGAGCCCGAGGAAACGGCGATCCCGCGAGTGGAGCTCAGCAACAGCGACGGTGGCAGTGACATCGCCACGGTGGACAACGGCGGTGAACCGGCGCCCGCGGCCACCGTCACCGACAGCACGGGTGCGCGACCGGTCACGCCGGTGATCGACGACCCGCGCACGATCGCCGGAGTGCCGATCGTCCAGACGAAGCGCCGGCTGATCACCGAGCCGCCGTCCTGGGCGGTGAGCTGGACCCGGTAGCGGCCGTGACGGCGCGGCACGCCGCTGATCAACCCGGAACCGGCCGCCAGCCGCAGGCCGGGCGGGAGGCCATGGGCGGTGAGCTTGACCGAGGCGCCGGCGACGTCGGCGGAGCGCAGGCTCAGGGCCACGGTCGCGTGCGCCGCAGCGGTCTGATCCCCCGGGTTCTGCAGGCGCAGGGCGTTGGCGCACAGCCCGGCGACCAATGACGCGGCGTTGGGCGTACCCAGCCCCGAGGCCTCGTCGTAGCCGGGTCTCGCGGGATAGCGCCCGCCGTTGGTGCCGCTGAAGTCGTTGTTGCCGGTCTGCACATCGTTGAAGTTCGCGCCGTAGGCCCCCGCGGCGGCGCGGTACAGGGCGGGCAGCGCATCGCCGAGCGAGCTGCGGGTACAGCCGGGGGAGGAGTCGGCCAGGGCGAACAGGGCGGCCCAGACCGGCGCGCCGCCGCTGGTGCCGCCGATCACCTGCCAGCCGGCGGGCTGGCCCGGGTCGGCGT
>JALYTU010000444.1 GCA_030854125.1 Actinomycetota bacterium
GCGGCATTGACCGCGTTGTGCGCGCCGGGGACGGCGAGCACAACCTCGAGATCGCGCCAGCGAAAGCGCGCGCCCTCGGGGGAGAGCACCAGCTCGCGCGCGTCATACGGAACCCCCCCGCCCCGACATAGGGAGCGCAGCGCCGGCCGATCCCACACCACGGCGCGCTCACCGGCCCGCGTCATGAAGCTGGCGAACGTCGCCTCGAGCTCCAGCCGTGAGGAGTAGGTCGCGTGGTGATCGAGCTCGGCGTTGGTGAGCACGGCGATCTCGGGCGAGAGCTTGAGCAGCGAGCGGTCGCTCTCGTCAGCTTCGATGACGATCCACTCTCCGTTCCCCCATCCCGCCCCCAGCCCGGTGCCGGGGAGCTCGGCGCCGATCACGAACGCCGGGTCAAGGCCCGCGCCGCGCAGGGCGTGTGCCGTCATCGCCGCAGTCGTCGTCTTGCCGTGGGTCCCTGTGATCGCGATACACCGCTTGAGCGCGGCCAGCTCGGCGAGCAGATCGGCGCGGTGCAGCTGCCGCCCACCGGCGGCGCGCTCGGGATTGTCAGCCGGCACGGCGGTGGAGTAGACAATCTCGGCATCGATGGGCACGTTCGCGGCGGCATGGCCGACCCGCGGCTCGATTCCGTGCTCGCGCAGCCGCGCCGTGTACCCGGACTCGGCGCGGTCTGAGCCGGTGACCTGCGCCCCGAGCGAACGGGCGATCAGGGCGAGGCCGCTCATGCCGGCGCCGCCGATTCCGACGAAATGAAGCCGGCGCTGGGACCAGTCGGGATTCATCGCTGGGCGAGGCTATCGACATGACAACGCCATGGGGCGCCCGTCATGCGTCCAGGATGCCCGCGTGACCTTCAGGCCGCATCTGGGTCATCCGATCCAGAGACGCAATGACAACCAAGGACATGAGGAGAGCAGCGGCGGGAATGCTCGCGCTGATCCTGCTCGCCCTCGGCATGAGCGGGGCGGCATCCGCCGCGACCCATCCGCCGATTGCCCGGATCGCCGCACAGCAGTGCGCCGAGAATGGTTCGTCGACACGCGATCTGGCCAATCCGCTCGCGCTCAGACAAGCGCCAGGGTCCAATCCCCTGCATGGCGCCCACTTCTTCGTCGATGGTCCCGCACACGGCGCGGCCGCGGGAGCGATCGCCTCGCTGCTCGGCATCAACCCGTCGAGCTTGCCCGACTCCGAGTCATGGGCCGGCTTCGCGAGCTCGCTGAGCTCAGCCGCACTGGGCGGGCGCCTGGCCGCCAGTCCGAGCCTCGCCCAGCAGGTGCACGAGCTCGCAAAGATCGCCTCCGAGCCCGAGGTGCAGCGGCTCAGCGCGTACTCGCGCGGCGGAGGCCCCGGCGGGGTCTTCCTGCAGACCGAGAAGCTGCTCTGCAAGAACGCAACCGCCGATCGCGGCGCGATCCCGCTGCTCAACACGTACTTCCTGCATCCGGCGGCTGGGCAGTGCCCCGGGCCTGGCGCCCTGTCGGCGGCCGGGCCGAGCTTCCGCCGGCGCGTCAACGAGCTGTCCGAGGCGATCGGACGCCGCCCGGTCGTGCTGCTGCTGGAGACCGACTCGATCGGCGTCAGCCGCTGCATCCAGCGCGCCGGCTCGCTGCCGACCTGGGAGTCGTTTTTGCGCTATGAGATCTCAACCCTGTCGAGGCTGCCGCACGCGGTCATCTACACCGAGGCCGGCTATTCGGACGCCAACAGTGTCCGGTACACCGCGCAGGTGCTCAACGCGATCGGCGTCGGCAGGATCCGCGGCTTCTATACCAACGACACCCACCTGCGGTGGACCAGCAACGAGGTCCGCTGGGCGACCAAGATCTCCCGGCTGACCCACGGCGCGCACTTCATCGTCAACACCGCCGCCAACGGCAACGGGCCGCTGCGCAACCGCCACCCGTCCACGCAGGGCATCGAGAACCTCTGCAATCCGCCCGGGCGTGCGCTGGGGCCGGCGCCGACCACCCAGACCGGTGTCGCGCTTGCCGACGCGTGGCTGTGGACCTCCCCGCCGGGCAACTCCAGCGGCTGCGGGGGCGGCCCTCCTGGCGGCGTGTTCTGGCCCGCGCGGGCGATCAGTCTCGCCGAGCATGCCAACGGGAAGCTCGGGCCGGGCTTCCCTAGCCACCCGTACTAGCGAGCGGGGGGGCCGCCGGAGCACCCCGGCAAGACTCCCGAGCGGACTGGGCCAATCGTCCAGCGCACCGGCGTGACCTTCCGGCGCTGCACGAGAGCCGCAGCAACGACCACCGGCCGGCCGTCTATCTGCTCGAGCTCGATGCGCTCGGGGCCTCCTCCTACGTGACCAAGATGGGCTCGCTGGCCCTGTGGGAGACCAACCTTCGCTACGAGATCAACGCCGTCGCCGCCCTGCCGCAGCGCCGGACCGCTGGACACCACCGAGACCGGCTTCCGTTTTGCCGATGCCTTCATGTGGATCCATCCCCCGGGCAACTCCAGCGGCTGCGGCGGCGGTCCTCCCGGCGGCGTGTTCTATCTGGCCCGGGCCCTCGATGAGGCCGCCCACGCCAATGGGCAGCTTGGTCCTGGGTTTCCCAGCCGGCCGTTCTGAGTCACGACTGCGCTGCTCGCAGGAGCTCCTGGGCGACGTCGGAAGCCGCAGCCGGTCGCGCGACCGCCTGTGACGCCCGTCCCATCGCCGCCAGGCCACGCGGGTCGGCGAGGAGCCGACCCACCTCGTGGGCCAGGCGCGAGCCGGTCAGCTCACCGTCGGGGATCACGATCGCCGCGCCGGCTTGCTCCATGAAGCGCGCGTTGGCCGTCTGATGATCGGCGGTGGCGTGCGGGTAGGGGACCAGGACCATCGGCCGGCCGTGGGCCGCGACCTCGAACACCGAGCCGCCCGAGCGGGCCACGACCAGGTCGCTGGCCGCCAGCGCCTGGTTGAACTCGGAGATGTAGCTGCGCAGGTCGTAGTGGGGTCCGGGCGCCGTCAGATCTGTGAAATCTCGTTCCCCGGCGACATGCAGCACGCGAAATCCGGCCCCGGCGAATGCCGCCACCGCGGCATGGTTGATCGATCGCGCGCCCAGCGAGCCGCCGAACACGAGCACGCACGCCTCGTCAGGACCGATACCGAAGCGGGCCCGCGCCGCATCGCGGTCGGTGGCCGGGGTTGGGATGGGACGGCCGGTGACGCGATAGCGCGAGCCGTCGCGGCCGCGGAGCGGAAAGGCCAGGCACACCCGGCGCGCGGCCGGCGCCAGCAGCCGGTTGGTCAGCCCGAGGTGGCTGTCTGATTCCAGCAGCACGAGGGGAACCCGAGAAAGCACGGCGGCGAGCCCGACCGGGCCGGCGACGTACCCCCCGGCCCCGAAGACGGCGTCTGGCCGCAGTGAGCGCAGCAGCCGTCGCGCCGCTCGCAGCGCGCCCGTGTCGATCGCCACCGCCCGGGCCGCACCGGCCGGGTGACGGCGCGGCAGTGAGACGACCCTCAGCGTGTGGAGCGCGTAACCCGCCGCGGGAACGAGCGTCTGCTCGGCCCGCTCGCCGCCGATGAAGACGACCCGGACGCCGTCAGCCTGCAGCGCGTCGG
>JALYTU010000445.1 GCA_030854125.1 Actinomycetota bacterium
CGCGTAGACGGCGAGGACGCGGCCACGGCCGCCGTCACGGGCGGCCCGCCAGGCCGCGCAAGCTATGCCAAGGGCGGCCCATTCGAGGGGGAGCTGCGGCACGTATGGCAGTAGCCGGTCACCCCAGCGGCCGAGGGCGAGCCCGACCGTGATCGTGTTCTCCGCGATCAGCGCGGCGATCAGCAGGTCGCCGAGGCGGCGGGTTAGGCGCCCGCCCGGCCAGCGGAAGACGGCCAGCAGGAACGGGGCGGCGAGCACCCGCAGGTTGTTCGCGACCAGGCTCGCGAGCTCGCCGAGCGTTCCGTGCAGTGTCGGGTGCGGATGGCCGCTCGGCGCGAGCGCGGGCGCCAGCCCTCCCAGCAGGACGCCGAACGCGGTGAGCAGCCACACACAGGCCGCGGCGCCGCAGAGGCGACGCGCGTGCTCGCGCGGTGGCATACCTGGCAGGCGTCTGCGCGCAGGTGGCGCAACCGTGCCGGTGAACGCGATTGGACTTAGACCTGGGGGAGCCATTCCGAGACCGTCCAGCCCCCGTCCTTAGGCTGAGCGAGCTCGGCGAGGGTGACGTGGTACGAGGCTTGGAGGCCGTCGTATTGGCTGTTGCCGCCGGTCTGCTCGCGGGTGACGATCACCCACTGCTTGGGGTTCGTCAGGCTGCGGGCGATGCTGATGATCTGCCCGCTGTTGTAGACGCGGCTCTGCGCGATCGTGCTGTCGCTGATGGCGGCCGCGGCGGCCTGCTGTTCTGCGAGGCGGGCGGGCCCGACGCCCAGCTGGGAGAGCTTGCGCTCATGTGCGGCGAGCGTCCGCCAGGTCCAGTTCATGTACAGCGTCACGAACTGTGTGATCGCGCCCGCGGGTGTGCTCCGCACGCTCGCGGGCGCCTGGCCTGCGGGAGCTGGCGGCGGGGGAGCGGGTGGCTCGCCCGGGTTCTGCGCCGGGTTGGCGGCAGGCGAGCTCGCCGTGCTGGTCGGCGTCGACGTCGATGTCGACGTGGTGGTGCCGGCGTTGTGCTGGTAGGGGTTTGAGATTCCGCAGCCGGCGATCGCCGCGGCGGCGGCGGTCAGGGTGAGCGTGTGCGCGAGCTTGTGCATGCGGGTCGTTCCTTCAGAGGCCGGGTGGGTGGCGGACGCTCCACGTCGCCCATGAGGGGACGGTGGGGTAGACCCGCCAGCGAGGACCGGCCTGGCCGGCGTTGGGTCCGGTGTCGGTGCCGTTGTAGGAGGTGTCGAACCTCAGCCCGGCGACGTACATGAACACATGCCCCGCGTTCGCGTAGACGGTCACGTACCGTCCGGGACCCGGCAGCCCCCAGTTCGCCAGCTCGCCTGACACGAGCGCGTTCGGGCCGAGCACACCGCCGGCGTGCAGCACGTAGGAGACGGCACTCGAGCAGTCATAGCCGGGCTGCAGGGTGTTCAGCGAGCAGCAGTGAGCGCCGCCGTAGACGTACGGCTTACCGAACAGGCGGTTCCCGGCGGCGACCATCGCCTTGACAGCGGCCGGCGCGGACTGTCCGGCCGCGGCGAGCCCCGACGGCAGGTTCTTCGTTTGGGTGCCGGGGACGAGCGGCAGCGGGATCCCGCTGCCGCTGATCGCGGCTGTGCATCCGGGATCGATCGTGCTCGCGCCGGGCGCCTGTGTGCTCCCGGGGAGCTGCCCGAGCGTCGCGCCGGCGCCGGTCGGCGGGGCGAGCTCGATGTCGACCGGGTTCTTTGACACGCCGAGCTGACCGGCTGATGGCCACCAGACGTCGAGGCGGTACGGCTGGCCGTTGGCGATCAGTTGCCCGGGGCCTTGGCCGTAGCCGACGTCGCGCTTGTAGAGCACCATCTGGCGGGACCCGTTCGCGACGCGCAGCCCGGTCAGATAGGGCAGGTTTGAGAGCGCGTTGGCGTCGGCGAAGGTGAAGCTGCCGCCGTTGGCTGGGTTGTGGTCGAGGACCGACAGCTCGGCGAAGCTGTCGGGGTGCGCGGGGAGGTAGGACTGGCCGGGCATGCCGATCGACCCGTAATTCCCGCTCGTGGGATCGGTCGGCCCCCCGTACATGGTCGCTCCGACCCGATACCACCGGGCAGGCTCGAGACGCAGCGGCTGGGCGTACATCCCGGCCGCCACGGGGCCGCCGCCCGCTGGGGTGTTCTCCGTCCCGGGCGTCGCGCACGGCGGGTTCCCCGCGCCGGCGAGCAGCACCACCGGGAGGGCGCTCAGCGTGAAGCCGCCCAGACCGGCGAGCCACGGGAGCTTTGAGCGCTTCCGTTGCGGTGGTCCGCCGGGCGCGACCAACGGCAGCGACGTTGTAGCGCGACGGGTGATGACGAGCTGTTGCATCACTCGGCGCGGGACCGGTCGCGGTATGTCTCGTGCCATTCGGGGGTGCAGAGCAGCCGCTGTGCCTTCCACGGGTCCCCGTCTGCATCCTTGAGCGCTCGGACACGGCGGGGCTGGTCGTGCTCGGGGTCTGATGAGCAGACCCAATACTCGAGATCGGCGAGCGAGATCCGCACCGCGCCGCGGCCGCGGCGCGAGACCACGTAAACCGTCGAGTACACGCCCTCCTGCTTGGGGAGCGTCGTGATCTGCTCGATGTCGGTTCCGGTCAGGCCGATCGTGTCGCGGCCAAACTCGAGGTCATCGCGGTCGTTCTGCAGGCACAACCGCAGCACGCTGTTGCCCAGCAGCGCGCGCCCCTGCTCGTTGGCGAGGTCCTTGAAGTGCTGGCTGATGAAGATCAGCCACAGCGCGTAGTGGCGGGAGCGGCGCGCGTACTCGTTCAGCCACGCACCCGCAGCCGGCGAGGCCGTAAGCGCCCAGCCTTCCTCGACGACGAGGAACAGCTTTCCCGCCCACGCCCCGCTGTCCTCCAGCTCACCCGCGACCCGGGCGCGGCGGGTGTGCTGCACGCGCCCTTCGATGTGTGAGACGAGCACGAGCATCATCGCCGGGGTCAGCCGCTCGGGCAGGCCGGTCAGGTCAAACAGCGTCAGCGGCGCGTCGTCGGGGACGGTCGTCGGCTGATCGGCGATGTGCGCGAGCGTCCCGCCCTCGCAGTACGGCTCGAGACGAAGGATCAGCGACTGCAGCGCGTCGGCGTTTGAGCCGGTCAGCTCACCTTGTTGCGCGCGCGAAGCGAGTCGCTTGAGCAGAAGCGTTTCGCGCGGCCGTTCGCCCGTGGTGGCGCAGTGGGCGTAGGTGGCGTCGATCGCGGTTGAGAGCAGTCCTTCCTCGACGGCGGTGAGGGTTCGCTGGCGGGCGTTGGCGCCGTGGGCATGGCCGATCAGCAGCGCGTGCATCGCGAGCAGGAACTCCGATTTCTCGCTCGGCACGCGGGCGGGGTCCTGGACGTCCCATGGGCAGATCACGTCACCGGCGCTCGAGCCGACCTGCACCCGCCGTGAGCCCGGCACCAGCGATAGGAGCGTGTCGTAGTGCCCCGTGCCGGCGGTTTGCCCGTCGCGGTCGGGGGTGGATGAGCGGTCGATGATCCAGCCGCGCATTCCCTGGGAGATCGCGCGCATCAACAATACGTTCATCAGCACCGTCTTCCCACCGCCCGACGGCC
>JALYTU010000024.1 GCA_030854125.1 Actinomycetota bacterium
CGGCCGTACAGCGCGCCGCGCCCGACCCCGGCGCGCTCGGCGACCGCAGCGATCGTCGTGCGCTGGTAGCCGCGCTGGGTCAGCAGCGACAGGACGGCAGCGCGGACGGCGTCGTCGACGCGCTGCTCGCGGGGCCGACCCGCGGTGGTGAAGGTGGTTTCCGACATTACGAGATTAGTGGTATCGTAAGTGTTTATGAGCTTAGTGACATCACGACCCGATCTATCTCGACCAGTCTCGCGCGGTCGGCCTCGGTACTGATGCTTGGGTCAGCTGCGACCAGCGCCTACTGGGCGGCCGGCGGCACGGGCCTGCTGGACACCGTCGGTGGCTCGATCGCGCGCTGGGGACACCACGGCGGTGCGGGCGTGAGGCTCGCACTCGCGGCGATCGTCGTGCTCAAGCTCGTTGCGGCGTGACTGCCCGCGCGGGCGGTGCGAGAGCCCTGCCCGCGCGCGGTCCGGCGGCTGGCGGGGCTTGAGGCGGCGATCCTGACCGCGTACGGCGGGGTGCTCACGGGCACCGGGCTGGCCGTCCAGGCCGGCCTCGTTGGAGTCAGTGCAAACGCCGACTGGAAGGCGCTTGACTGGCACACGTACCTCTGGGACCCGTGGTTCCTGGTCGTCGGACTGCTCATCTGGGTGGCGCTACGCCGCACGCGGAGCGTCGGGCCCGAGAGGCGTAGGGGCCTACACGGCCGTTCTGCAACTCACGCGGGCCGCCTGGTCACGACGCACTTCCTTCACCCCCCGGATGGAGAGATGGTCGAGGTTGCAACCCGGCTGGCCGAGGCGGTCGCGCCGGGCGGGCACCTGCTCATCGTCGGCCTTGCCCCGTCTGAGACTTCCGCCGGTCTCAGGAGACTGGAACTGGCGCGAGTGACCTGCGCATGAGTGGACCCAGGCACGACGCCACCTCTCGTTCACGACGTCCCCCGAAGAATCCGCCCGCCATTGGGAGGGATCCTGGCCTCTCGCGCGGCCCGCTGGTTTGGCTGTCAGCAGTGCGTCGCTGATGAACATCCGGACCGTTCTTGACCGCATTGCGCGGTATACCTCGACCATGATCACCAAACTTGACTTCATCGGCATCCCCTCACAGGACGCTGACCGCGCACGCAGCTTCTACCGCGACACACTTGGCCTTCGCCCCGACGAGCACGGTGACTATGAGCAATGGGCCGGCGATACGTGCTTTGGGATCTGGGAGCCCGAGAAGATGGGGATGCCGTTCGTCGCCCAGAAGGGCAACGCATGGCCGCTAGGGTGCGACGATGTCGCCGCGACCCGCGGTGAGCTCGAGGCCAAGGGCGTCAAGTTCGCCGGCGACACGTTGGATACCGGCGTCTGCCACATGGCGTTCTTCGCGGACCCTGACGGCAACGACCTCATGCTCCACCACCGGTACGCGCCCTACGCCTGACCATCGCGGCGTTGTTGCTGCAGCACACCGGTGTCGGCTGCATTCTGATTTGAGGCTCGCTTCGCATAGCCCCGGCGAGCATTGCGGTAGCCGGACGGCGCCAGCCCTATCGCGTGAAAGCGCCGGGCCGGATCCGAGGCCAGTCTGACGCGCGCTTTCGCCCCGAGTGCCGTGACCGCGATAGACGAGCAGCGCAAGAGTGGTCTGGAGGCCCATCGTCGGGTTGATGCTGACCCCCCGGTTATCCGATCGGCGCCTCGATCGTTGGTGCGACTGCGGCGAGTGTCCTAGCGGCGAATGACCCGCCCGCGTGCTGCACCGCCGCGATTGCGATATGTCGCTGGCAACGCTTGCGATCTTCGGATGGTCTCTCTACCGTCGACGCGGAGAGAACCCCAGAATGTCCTTCAACTCACCGACGCCGCTTGACAACGAGGCGGCTCACGCTAAGCAGCACGAACTCGAAGAGAAGGCGGCTCGGTACTCCCAGCTGCATCCAGGCGATGGTTCTCGCGAAGCGTCTGTCGGTGTCGTGGGACGTGTGATCAGTCGGATCCGTGCGGCACTCGCCGGCCGCCGATAGCTAAACGCGAGCACCACGCGGCGGGACGTGCCCCGTCTCCTCTGTCCGAGCAGCGGAGGCAGGCGCGCTCACCTGACTGGTTAGACCACTGTCAGACCTCAACTCTGTCCGCGCATACATGGACATTGTTGTCGCATCGATGGGCGCCAGGACGTCCCCGTGCAAGCGCACCCCGCGCTGCTCCAGCTCCGATAGCCGAGCCTGAACCCGGGAACCGATGGTCCCACGCTCCTCGGGCTGAACGCGATCGACTCGTCGCGGCAGACCAGCATCAAAAATCTCATTGATCTCCTCGACTTCATTGTCCTACGCCTCGGACCGTCTGCATGATCAAGCTCAGCGGCACACACGACAACCGGTCCCAACACCAGAACGAGCCGGCTCTGCCGTGGGCCGCCGCTACGGACCGGCCTGACCCGGGCTTATCCGGGGTCGGGAGGTGCGGGCGCGGGCGTTGATGCTTGCGCCTCAGCGCCGCGCCGTTCTCCCTTGCGTTTGGCGCGCATGCCGTAGGGGATCATCCAGGCCACCACGATTCCGGCGACGGCGTAGGGCAAGAGCTTGGAGATGCCGTAAGCAGTGCCGGTCGAGGTCGACTCGATGATGATCACCCTGGCTGCCGCCTCGGCTAGGTACGCGATCCCCCAGACCGCGGTGATGACCCGGAACGTGCGGCGAAAGCCGGAATAGCGCCATCGATCGGCGAAGTCCCGTCCCTTCGGTGTGTCTGGGCCGGTGAACTCAAGTGCGAAGCGGAAGATCAAAGGTCGCCGTGTCCACAACGAGCCGACGCAGACGAGCCCGAACAGGGCGGTGGCTACGGAAGCCCTGAGCAGCAATGCTTTGGGGCTGTTGGTGATCAGGCCAAGCGCGGCGGTGGCGGCGATTCCGAGTAACACGAGGAAGCCGATCGCATCCAGGCGCCGACGGCGCGCGACTCCGATGGCGACGTTGACAGCAGGGAGGATGCCGCTCAGCACGAGCGACGCCACCATGCTCGACCCGCCCGAGCGCAGCAGCGAGTAGACAACCAAAGGTCCCACGGCATCAAAGACCACGATCGGCGCTAGCGACCGAAGCCGGCCGCGGTTGGCTACCGGCTGTGGGTGAGCGGAGCCTGCGCCTGCCATGTTGTGCAGATTACACCACGATCGTACAGCCGTGAGCACAGGTATTCTCGGGGATCAATGACGGGAAACGGGCAACGTGTCTGAGATCACGCCAGGCATGCGCCTGGCCTTCTTCGCGTTCGGCGTGGCCCGAGCGGCCGGCCTCGACAAGCAGCTGCCCGGATCGGTTCTGATGCGGCTGCTCTGCGATCTCGGTCTCTCGGAGGCGGCAGGCCGCTCATTGCTGTTGCGCATGCGCCGCGAGGGTTGGCTGAGTTCCGAACGTGTCGGGCGCGAGGCGCGCTATCGGCTCACCCCGATCCTCGACGTCGCCCAGGACCGGGTGGAGCGCCAGCTACGCGGGGATCGGCCCGCGTGGAGCGGCTCCTTCAACGGCGTGCTCTACATGGTTCCGGAGCGCCACCGGCCGTTCCGCGACCGGCTGCGCATCTGCGCCCGACTCCTGGGTTACGTCAGGCTGCGGCCTGGTCTGGTCATAGCGACCACCGACCGCTGCGAGGAGCTGATCTCGCTGCTTCCCGCCCGCCCGCCCGACAGCCAGATGCTGAGCGTCCGCTTGACCCTGTCCGCGCAGGACAGCCATCGGGTCGCAGGCGAGCTATGGGGCCTGGACGCCCTCGCCGTCCGGTACCGCGCCGTCGTCGCCGACGCGCGGGACCGCACGACCCGTGCCGAGCGCAGTCCCCCCAGCAACACCGCGGCATTCCAGGCGTTCGTGGCGACCACGCTCCCGGTCTTCGAGATCCTCCGCGAGGATCCCGACCTACCCGCGGCGCTGCTGCCGCTCGACTGGCCAGGCCAGCCACTCGCTGCGGTCCTCCGTCGCGCCTTCCAAGTCTTCGGCCCGCTACTCGAGGACTACCTCGCCACTGTCATCGGCGACGAGGCCGCACGACCCGCGCCACAACAGCGGTGAGCAACCAACCGCTCGCACCTGGTCCTCCACACATGTCGTATTCGCTCCGAGCCGGCAGACGCGAGACTTCCCCGCGGTCACCGTTCCGGCACTCTTGATCAGGCGCTGCCATTGGTCGGATCCGGAAGGCGTGCCAAAGACGGAGCGCGGAGGTTGCGCAGGCAAAGCCCTAAGGCGCCACACGCTGCCGGGTGCCCTGCGTTCGGGTTTTGACGCAACTTCGATCCCGGGCGTACGTAGTAGTGAGCATGATTCGCTCTCGTGTTGCTCTCGCCGCGATGTTCCTGATGGTCGTGCTCTGCTCGCCGGTGTCTGCGGCCGGCACCGGACGCCCATCGGCCGTGCTTCACCTCCACTTTGGTCGCGTGGTCACGCGGGCCTGCGCGCAGGTGATGACGAGCCGCAGTTACACGCTGATCCCGTTTAGCGCGCCTCGCCCATACGCAAGTTGCGCGGGACTGGTGCTCCTCAACGATCGCACCGGGGCCCGCAAGACCTTGATTCAGGGCGGGTATGTGACGCCGATAGCGTTCGGCATGCCCTGGGTCGTTTATGACGATAATCTCAGGCCTGAGCTTGAGAACGTGATCACGGGCAAGCACGCTCGCTTTCGATACGTGTCGGGCATCGGCCCCGAGCAGATTCGGATCGGTTCGCACTGGGTGGAGCACCAGATCGCAAGTGACCAGCCGTGCAGCGATGGTCACGTGGGTTGCGGGCCGCCGACGTACCGCTACGACAACCTCAAGACCGGTCGGTATCGCTCCAGGCCCCAGACCAGCAGCACGCGGATCCTGGACCTCAACTCCCCGACGCTGACGCAGAGCATCTGCCCCCCATTGCAGGTACCGCCCGGCGGCGTCGTTAACGTCTATCCGCCGTTTGCGGTGCTCAGCACGAGCAACGGTTCATTTTTGGAACGGTGCGGCACACGCCTCCACAAACCCGTCGGAGCCGGAGGGACGATCGCCGGAGACGGCCTGTTCGCCAGCCACACCCTGGTGCTCTGGACCGACGGACCACCGGCCACGGCTACCCAGGCCATCGGCGTGCAGCTGCCCAGTCTCGCTGGCGTAACGCTCACCCTCCCCCAGCTCGACGGCGCGCCGGCAAACATCGCGGCGATGGATGACTACCGGCTCTACGTCGAAAGCCAAACCGGCGCGGTCTGGTCAGCTGCGCTTCCCTACCTTGGCAACACATCCACTGACACCCTGGCGCTAAGCAGTCGTACGGCACCGGCACCGAGTCGATGAGCGATTACGGCGTCCTTTACCGAGCCTGCAGCGATGTCTGGCGCTGGTGCCTGACCGGTGTCCTGCTCTGCATTGTGCTTCTCGTGGCGTGTAGGCCCGGCGCGATGGCTCAGGCCAATGTTCGACCCCGGACGCCGCTGCTTCCAACGACGTTTCGCCAGCACGGCTCAGCCGGGTACCTCGTCTCGAATCAGCGATATGCGCTCGCCGCGTCGGCCGAACTATCCACGCCCGGAGTCCTGTTCGATGACAGCAAGCACCAGCAGGTGAGCGTGGGTCAGCCAGGTTGTGTGCCGAGCGACTCGCAGATTGAGGGCGGCGTGATCGTCTTCCGATGCGTGCAGAGCGCCACCGCAGCGCCACTTCTGTACCGGATCACGACGCGCACCTGGCGGCCCGTCCCGGTCAACCCGTTCATCTCAGACCCATGCTCCGGCGCGCCGTATTGTGGGGTCGCGCTTGACCCGACCGCTGCTGGCACCGACTGGATCGAGTTCTCGCGCGGCGCCTGCCCCGGCGGCGAGCATTGTGTGTTCAGCAACGTCTTTCAGAACCTCCAAACCGGAGCCGTCGCCCAAGACCCGGCCGTCCAAGGCGGAAATCGCGAAGCTGATCTGAACTCCCCGCAGCTCGCCCGTCGGATCTGCCGGCCGCTCACGGTCCCCAAAGGCTTCAACATCTTTGCTGCGCCCGGCCCGGGCGACCTCCGCTTCGAAGGAGCCTTCGCGCTCGCGACAAGCCCCGGCCCACAGGGCGGTTCAGAAACCTACCTCGGACGATGCGGCACCCACCTGCACCAGCTGGTGATGTCCAACTCGTCGTCAACCAATCCGGGTCCGATCGCCGCGACGCCTCACGCGATCGTCTGGCAACAGCGGGAACTGACTCTCGAGTACCTACCCAGCCGACGACGCTTCGGACTCCGACTCCCACGGTCGGTCACCGCAGGCCCGGCGGCGCTGGCCCTCACCGACAGCCGCCTCTACGCAATCGACCAGACCGGCAAGCTCTGGATCACCCCATTGCCCATGCTTCCGCGACGCCGGCACTCGCCGACAATTCGCCCACGAAGACGCTCCCACATCCCGGCGGGAGAGCACACCTCCCAGCCGGCTCAGTAACGGGCGTCGCGCCTGAGCACCAATGCTCGCGCCGCGCCCATCGAATAGACCCGAGCTCCGGCACGAGTGAGAGCCGTCGTCGCGGTCCATTACTGACCAAATCGCGACATCCGCTCGAGCGACGATGCGGCAGTGCTGCCGTTGGAGGGCAATCAGCGTGAGGGTCCGATCATGCCACTGGGGGCGAGCACGATAATCGTGGCATCGTCATCAAGCTGATCGGGGTTCACCACTCGCAGTTGGTCTTCAATGGCTCGCAGCGTGGCTGGTGCGGCGTTGCCGTCGGCCTTGGCGACTGCTTGTTCGATGGCTGGGAGTCCGAGGCCGTGAGTGCCGTGAGTGAAGCTGTCGGAGAGAAGGAGCACTCGTTCGGCCCGCTCAAGCCGGGTTTCGTTCGGGGTCAATTGGCCCGGAAAGTCGCTGCTCCCCAGGTGCGGGTGCAGGTCACCGGCGAGCGGCTTGACCTGGCCGTCGGCGGCGATGCGAAATGGTGGCTCATCGCCGGCGGTGACCCAGCGAAACATCGATGCGGGAGCGTTCCAGTGTCCGATCGTGGCTGTCGAGCTGGCGGCGCCGTCGCCGATCTCGAGCAACACCTCATGCATTGCCAGCAGGCATTCGGCGGGGTCGTTTGACTCTCGGCGGGTGGAGCGGAACGCTCCGAGGGTGATGGCACCAAGACCAGCCGCGGCGGCTCCGTTGCCGGCAGAGTCCGCGATTCCGATCCATGTTCCGCGAGGGTTTTCGGTGTAGTCGAACCAGTCTCCGCCGATCTCATACCCCGGGAGGACGTTACCGGCGAGGGTCGCACCGCCAACGCGCGCAATGCGGGGAGGCAGGAGGTTCTGCTGAATTTCGGCGGCGGGGCTGGTGGGCCGGGTCCGGCGCACGGTGTCGATGTAGTCGGTGTAGAAGGAGCCGAGGGCAAGTGTGACGGCGGCTTCGGAGGCGAGATCACGCAGCTGATCACTGATCGTTCCGACGGCGAGCAATACACCAATTGCGCGGCCTCGCAATTGCAGGGGCGCGACGGTCGCGCCAGGCAGCAGTTCCTCGAAGACAGCTCGGATGGCGGCCACACCCTCGCGAGGGACTTCGGGGCCGACGGCCAGAGGCGCGGTGACTTGGGCAGGGAAGGTCTCGGCGCCGGCGAGGCGCTGCATGCTCGCTCCGTCAAGGTCGATGACGTAGAGGGCGGCTGAGGACACTCCCGGGAGGCGCTGGGCCTCGGCGATGATCTGCTCGCCGAGCTGAAAGGGTGCGACTTTGTTGAGGATGTCGGCGATTGACAGCGGGGTGTTGCTGACGTTAGCCAGCTCGCCCGGCGGACGCAGGTAGTCCTCCTCATCTGAGTCGGCGTCATCCCGGGCCTGGCGGCGTACGGCCTCCATCAGGTCATCGCGGGTGGAGAAGTGCCGGTGCACCGTGCCGCGTCCCAGACCCGCCGCGGCGGCGATCTCACGCATGCTGGGGTCCCCGCCGTCGGCCAGCAATCTGCGGGCCGCATCAATGATCTTCGCGCGGTTCAGAGCCGCGTCGCTGCGCTGGCGACGCTCCGGAGCCCCTTCCCCCACCCTCGCCGCGCCGGCATCAGCCTCGCTAAATGGAACACTTCGACTCACTTATCGGTCCTCCTGCTAGGAATATTTGCCGTTGGGGGTTTAGCAACCCGGCGTTCGGCCAAATATGACAGATAGTTGAACGCTTTCGCCAATAACTCGAACAATGTGTTCTAGTTAGGTAGGGAACTGTGAGCGAAAGGTCGAGATGCGACGGGTACCACGCGTCCAAAGCTGTCCCCCGGCTAATGACATTTCGAAGGAGGTAACGACGTTGACGGCATCAATCCTGGTGGCTCAGAGCCTGCAGCAGGCATTGGATGGTTTCAGTAGGCGGGTTCGCCGGCGCGCCGAGACGGCGACGACCACAGCATTGAGCAGGACCGCCCGCCCGTTGGCGGCGCACAACAGGAACCAATAACCAAAGACCTCGATAAGGAGAGTCAGTAATGCCTGAGATGACAGACGCATACCAGTGGAATGGCCGCACGATGGTCGGTTCGGATGGCGAGAAGATCGGCAAGATCTCAGAGATCTACGAGGATCCGCAGACCGGTAAGCCCGAGTGGGCGACCGTGTCCAGCGGCTTGTTTGGCACGAAGTCAAACTTCGTGCCGTTGGCGGGAGCGTCCCCGGATGGCGAGGACGTGCGCGCACAGGTGACCAAGGATCAGGTCAAGGACGCGCCGGGCGTCGAGAACGACGGCGAGTTGTCTGAGCCTGAGGAGCGCCGGCTGTTTGAGCATTACAACGTCCCGTACACGACCGAGGGGTCAACTACCGCTCAAGGCGCCCCGGCCGGCGGGGATACCGAGACGGTGGGTCGGGATACGAGCGGTCCGGAGACCGATGAGGCGATGACGCGCTCCGAGGAGGAGCTGCGCGTGCGTACGACCCAGCGCGAGAGTGGTCGCGCGCGGCTGCGGAAACACGTCGTGACCGAGATGGTGACCAAGACCGTTCCGGTGCAGCACGAGGAGGTTCGGATTGAGCGTGAGCCGATCACCCATGCAAACCGCGATCAGGCCACGTCGGGAGCTGACATTTCTGAGGAAGAGCATGAAGTTGTGCTGCACGAGGAGGAGCCCGTCGTCGAGAAGCGTGTCGTACCCAAGGAGCGCGTGAGCCTCGGCACGGAGACGGTGACCGAAGACCGCGAAGTCTCAGAAGAGGTACGCAAGGAGCAGATCGATACCGACGGAACGCAACGCGACCGGTAAGAGCGTCGTTGTCTTCGGCAGCGAATCAGACAGGGCAAGTTTGGATGTCCTCCGCACAGGACGGCTGGGCATCCGAACCACGCCCCAGGCGCGAGGCTGACGGCGGCTGGTGCGGCGCCCGCGAACGAGTTGCCTGATCAGGTCGACCATCACCAGCACGCAGATCTGATCTCAAAGTTCGGATCGACCCACAGCAACTGCTCGGCGGCGGGGGCTCAAGCGACCGGGCCGCCTGACTGCGGTGGGGCAGATCGACTGTTAGTCCTGACCCAGCGCCCTCTCTCGAGTGGGCGGCTCAATCAAGAACGGAGCACACAGATGGCAGATGTACCGACTCAGTCAGGCGGCGAGGCCGCTCAGGGGAACTCAATGACTCGACGGGGTGAGACTCCAGGGGGCCTTCAGACCGAGAAGGGGCAGACGACGATCGCTGACCCGGTCGTGACGAAGGTCGCGGGGATCGCGGCGCGGGAAGTTGGTGGCGTGTATCAGCTTGGCGGCGGTGTCGCGCGGGCGTTGGGCGCGGTCACCAACCGTCTGCCGGTTGGAGACAGCAACACGCAGGGGGTGTCGGTCGAGGTGGGCGAGAAGGAAGCGGCTGTCGATCTCACCGTCGTCGTTGAGTACGGCGAGTCGATTCCGCGGGTGGCTCAGCAGATCCGTGAAAACGTCGTGCGGCGCATCGAGGGGATCACCGGCCTGTCGGTCACCGAGGTCAACGTCGCCGTCAACGATCTGCACCTGCCCAGCGATGATCAGGACGACGAGCCCTCGAGGGTCCAGTAGTCGCCGAGATTCGGCACTCGTCATGAATGAATCGGTAAGTCGTCCATCCGGTCGCGAGGGGTCGGTCGGGTCAGAGCGGTTTCGCCTGGCCCGGCGGGCTCGGGACGCGGCGCTGCGTGTACCGGGAGTCGTCGCGACAGATACCGGTCCGAGCGGCATGTTCGTCACCGTCGACGGTGGAAAGCGGCTGGAGGGGGTTCTGTGCGTGGTCACCAAGGACGGCCACTATGAGGTCACGCTACGGCTGATCTGCCGTCTGGTTCCTTTGCGTGAGCTCAGCGAACAGGTCAAAGCCGCCGTGAGACGGACCGCGGACGTGTCTGGACTTCCGGTGGAGAGCGTCAGCGTGCACGTCGCCGAATTGGCGAACGGAGAGGAGGCGTGATGCTTCTTTTCCGCGCAGTGGTCCGGTTGGTCGGGTTGCTGTGGATGCTCGTCCTGGCGCTGCTGGGTCTCGGCGTTGCTGTGTACTGCATTGACGGCTTTATCAGCCTGGGCTCGGCGCGACCGGACCGTCTGCTCGGCTTGACCGCCGTGCGTCATCACGTTGGGCGTTTTCTCAATCAGGTCGGCCTGCCGGGACCGACAGCGGCTCTGGGGCTGCTGTGCGGGCTCGCAGCGATCCTGATTGGACTGCTGCTGCTGCTGGGAACGTTACGGTCTCGAAAGGAGCGGCTGGTGGTGTTCGAGCGAGACGTCAGCGGCACGCTGGCTGCGAAGCCGAGGACGTTGAGGGCGATGGCACGGGCGCTGGCTGAGCAGGCGCCCGGCGCAACCAGCATCACGCGTCCGCGGCTCACGCTGTCTCGCCGAGGCAATCGCGGCCGCTTGAAGGTCACCGCGTCGCGAGCACGGACCAGCGACCCTCAAGCGGTGCAGGACGCTATCAACGCGCGTCTTGAGCCGATCAGCGATCCGTTCGCGCTCAAGCTCCGCATCCGGGTACGGCTCGGGGAGCGCGTGCAGTGATCCGCCAGCGGATCGGTCTGCGCACCCCGGGGCTGGCCTACGTCGTGCGGGCGCTGACTGTCCTGCTCGCCCTAGCGCTCATGTGGTACGGGCTGATGGTCGTGCTGCTGGCCGTCAAGGTCTCCCCGCATACCGTCAACTCACTCAGCGCGTATCACACTCTCTACGACGATGTAGTCGGCCTGAAAGAGAGCGACTTCAGCACCGCCGTGCGCTTCATCGCTGGCGCCGCCGGCCTGGTCGCGCTCATGGTTTTCGTCTACCTGGCCGCGCAGGAGCTGCCCCGGCCGTATCTCGCCCGAGGTGACGTCATTCTCCAGGCGCACGAGCGTGGCAAGACGGTGGTCAAGCCTCGGGCGATCGAGCGGATGGCCGAGCTCGCTGCGCACGGCAACGCCAACGTGTCCACGGCCTCAAGCCGGCTCGGCGACCAGGAGCTCAACGTCGATGTGAGCGTGCGGCGCGCGAGTCTCGCCGCCGGCACCCTGACCGACGTGCGCACCCGCGTCCTGACCGATCTTGACCGCCATCAATTCGCCGACCTGCCGGTCAACGTGACCCTGACCGGCTATGACCGCAAAACGAAAAGGGAATTGTCATGAACCCCTCACAGCTTGCCGCCCTGCTGGGCTTTCTGTTCGTCGCGGCATGGGCAGCACTTGGCGTCGGAGACGCGCTTCTGTGCCTGATCGGCGCCGGCGTCTTCTACGCCGCAGCCGCGTTCTATCGCGGCGAGCTTGACCTCGACGGCCTGCAGCAGCGTGCCGCCGGGCCGCGGAGCTCCCGCCCCCCGCGCTGATGCATTCACACCATAGGAGAGGAGCGGTGGTGACCGGCGGTGGGATCGTCGCAGCGATCGCGCTCGTGCTGCTCGTCGTCGTGCTATCGGACGGTTGTGATGCCGGTCTTCGCTCTCGCCGGAGGAAGCTTGATCTTCGTCGGGTTCTTGGTCGTCTTGGTCATCGTTTTCAGCTACCACACGTACAAGGGCAGCGCCATCAACGCTCATCCGCACGACGCTTCAGAGCAGGCTCCGGGCGCTGGCGACCCCAGCGATCCCGGCGGTCAGAGCCGGACGCACGAGGCGCATGGCGATGAGCTCGGCGCGGGCGGGGGGTTCTCGACTCACAGCACCAAGAAGCGGGTAGTGACCAGACGAAGCGTCCCTGCACACCTGATTTATCCAATACCCACCCTCCAATTACCACAAAGGAGTTGAACATGGCCGAACCAGTTCCCGCCGGTAGTGACGTGTCAGCCGGCACCTACATCTGCACCGAGTGTGGTTATGAGCTGAAGGTCGGCTCGACCGAGAGTCTGCCGCCGTGTCCAGAATGCTCAAACGGCTCTTGGAATACGGAGACAGGGGGAGACAGCGTTGACGACCCCTATCCGGCACGGTGAAACCCCAAGCGCAGTCACTCGAACACGGCGAGCACCGAGAGAGCACGGCGCGGTAATGGCGACTCCGGATGGGTCCCCAGATACGCCTCGTGAGCCGCGCCAGGACTACGCACCGGAGGGCAGCGCCCACGGGACGTCTCGGTTTCAAACGCTGAAGCGGACGTTCACCGAGTTCAGTGA
>JALYTU010000025.1 GCA_030854125.1 Actinomycetota bacterium
GGCCTGAGGGACTTCCGACTCTGGTCGCCGCGGCCTGACCCTTGCAAGCTTGGTTGATGATCGGTGTCTGCGTGTCGCCAACGTCTCCGTCGCACCAACCGGCTGCCCAGCGCAGCGGGGTCCGATGAGCCGGCCCCCGGCGTCGGCGCTGTCCGGCGACCGGACGATCAGAGCGAACGGACTCAGCAAGCGCTATGGGCAGACCCTCGCGGTGGACGACTTGAGCTTCGAGGTCGAGCCCGGTCGGGTCACCGGCTTCATCGGTCCCAACGGGGCAGGAAAGACCACCACGATGCGGCTGCTGCTCGGCCTGGATGCGCCGACCGGCGGGACCGCCACGATCGGCGGTCTTCGCTACCGAGATCTGCCCGCGCCGATGCGCGAAGTGGGGGCGTTGATCGACGCGAACGCGATCCATCCGAGCCGTACCGCCTACCACCATCTGTTGAGCCTGGTCCAGAGCAACGGGATTCCTGCTCGTCGGGTGGGCGAGGTGCTCGGCATCGTGGGGCTGGAGTCGGTTGCGCACCGGCGGGCGGGAAGCTTTTCCCTGGGCATGAAGCAACGCCTGGGGATCGCGGCCGCGCTGCTCGGCGACCCGCCGGTGTTGATGTTCGACGAACCGGTCAACGGGTTGGATCCCGAAGGCATCGTGTGGATCCGCCAGTTGATGCGCGCACTTGCCGCCGAAGGCCGTACGGTCTTCGTCTCCAGTCACTTGATGAGCGAGATGGCGGTAACCGCCGACCACGTAATCGTGGTCGGCCACGGCCACCTACTGCGTGACAAGGCCGTCAGCGACTTCATCGAGGGCGATGCCCGCCACCACGTCCTGGTTCGCTGCCTGCAACTCGACGACCTGACCGTCGCCCTCACCCGGGCAGGCGCCGTCGTGACGCCCGGCATCGAGAACAGCATCGACGTTACCGGCATGGACAGCAACGGCATCGGCGAACTGGCTGCCAGCCACGGGTTCATCCTGCACGAACTCGCCACCCAACAAGCCTCTCTGGAAGACGCATTCATGGACCTCACTCACGACAGCGTCGAATTCCGGACCACACCGGCCGGATCAGCGGCATGAGCACCACCGCAGGCACTCTGACCCTGGCGCCAGCGCGGCCGAACTTTCGAGCGGCTACCCTCACCGACGCCATTCGATCGGAATGGACGAAGACCCGCAGCGTTCCCTCCACCGCGTGGACCCTGCTCTGCGCGGTCGGCCTCGGCGTCGGACTCGGCGCACTGATCAGCGCACTCACCGCCCGCCAGTACGCCAAGGGCAATCTCGGTTCCCGGGTGACCTGGGACCCCACGTCCATCAGCACCGCCGGCCTGTCCATCGCCCAACTCGCCATCGGCGTCCTCGGCATCATGATCATCACCTCCGAGTACTCCACCCGGGCCATAACGGCCGATCTGACCGCAGTTCCCCGCCGGGGCCGCTACCTCGCGGCCAAGGCGGTGGTCATCCTGACGGTCACCTTCGTGGTCAGTGCCGTCACGGCGTTCGCCGCGTTCTTCCTCGGCCAAGCCTTGATATCGGGCAACGCGCCGACGGCCAGTCTCGGCCAACCGGACGTGCTGCGCGCCCTTGTCGGCTGTGCACTTTACGGAATGCTGATAGGCCTGTTCGGTCTCGCGCTCGGCACGATCCTGCGCAGCGCCGCCGCCGCTATCGCCGTCCTGGTGGCCGTGCTCTTCGTGCTGCCCGCGATCGCTGCCGCATTACCCACGAACGTCGAACGTCCGGTTGAGGAGTGGTGGCCGACCCAGGCTGGGCAGCAGGTCACCAGCGTCGTCCGAGCTGCCCATACTCTCGGGCCCTGGACCGGACTCGGAGTCCTGGCATTGTTTGTCGCGCTGACGCTGGCGGCGGCCGCCACCACCCTCATCCGGCGCGACGCCTGATCCGACCACCTTCGGAAGACAACTCACCCGACAACCACTGGTGACGGATGCGAAGGTCTTTCGGCCCTGTTCTCGCATCGCGCATCGGCCGAACATCGGAGATATCCAAGCTGACCAAGGAGATTCGCGATTCTTGATCAGCTACAGAACGCCGCCACAACGAAGGAAATCGACATGACGGCTCGTCTATCACGAATCGGGCCGGCACGGCTGGCAGGACCAGCCGAACCCCTGGGCGCTGAAGGTCGTCCCGTTCCGGACCTGAGGAGGGCTGGCCCATGACCGGTCGAAGGCTCGTGCTCGGCATCAGCGGGCACCAGACCGCACACCTGCTCGACTGGACGGCGAGCGTGGCCGAGCCCGGCGACCAGGTACGGATCGTGCACGCCTACCGACCTATTCCGTACGCGGCGACGGACTGGCAACTGCCCATCGACACCGAGGCGATGGTGCTGGATTTGACGGTGCGGCATGTGCGCGACGCTGCCAATCGGCTACGCCGGCTGCGCCCAGACATCCAGGTGCGCGATGAGCTGACCGGTGACCGGGCCGCGGTGATGCTGCTGGACGCCGCCGCGGCTGCCGACCTGGTGCTGGTGGGCAGCCCGCACTGCGACCGCAGCCGGGCGGTGCTGGACCAGGTGCTGGGCAGTATCGGCTGCCCGCTGCTGGTACTCGGCGCGGCTGCAACACACCGCAGCGGTTCGGTCACGGCGGTGCTACGCGGCGAGTCGGGTGACGAGGCGGTACTCGAGGTGGCCTTCACCGAAGCCGACCGGCGGCGCGGCACGCTCCTCGCGGTGAAACAGTGGTGGCCGCCGCTGGACGGCAGCCGGCTATCTGTCGAGACCGCCGAGCAGCAGGCGCTCGATACCCAGTTGGAGCAGTGGCAGTTGCGCCATCCCGGGGTGGCGGTGATCGCTGAGTTGCTGCTCGGCGACTCGGCCGCCCGGCTCAGGGACCGCGCCACCGATGCCGAGCTGCTCGTGCTGAACCGGCCGGGCACTGCCACGATCGCCGACACGCTGCTGGCGGACCTGATTCTTACCCGCGACCAGCCCACCCTGGTCGTGCCGAGACAGCTCGTCCGCAGCACCCCGATCGGGGCAGCACGGCCGTCCGAGCGTGTGCCGGTCGCGACATGACGCTGGTGGACGATCGACCCCGCATCGTCGTCGCCATCAACGACACCAGCGGGGCCCGAGCCGCGCTGAGCTGGGCCGCGACCGAGGCCGTGATCCGGAGAACGGGTCTGATCCTGGTGCATGTGCCGGACAGGGTCGCCGCCGAGCCGTACGGCGGCCGAGACGTTTCGAGCCGGCCGGTCAGCGACGAGGCGGGCTCGGTGCTGCTGCGAGAGCTGGCCTTAGGCACCCAGCTTCGGCATCCACGGCTGGCCATCGAGACGATGCTCGGACGCGGCGATGTCATCGCGACACTGGTCGAGCTGAGCGGCCTGGCCGACCTGGTCGTACTCGGCACCACCGGCGCCGGTGGCAACCTGGCCTCACTGCTCGGTTCGGTCAGCCAACGGGTCGCGGTGCACGCGCACTGTCCGGTAGCCATCGTCGGCCCCGGCGTCCGGCCCCTGTTCCCAGCCGATCGAGAATCGGCCGTTGTCGTAGGGCTGTCGCCGACCCCGGCCGGCCTCGCCGCGATCCGGTTCGCCTTCGCCGAGGCCGACCGGCGGGGTGTCCGGCTCACCGCGGTGCGGGCCGGTGAGCCGCGGGCCGCGGCGAGTGACGATGCCGAACTCGACGCCGGACGCGAGCGGTATCCCCGAGTGGCGCTGGACGTGATCGCAACCTTGGCGGACCCTGTCACAGCCCTGTTACGCGAGGCAGCCGGCGCCGGCCTGCTCGTGCTGGGCGCGCATCACAGCGAGGATCGGTGGAGCACCCGGCTCGGCCCGGTGCCGCAGAGCCTGGTGCGCCACACCAGTTGTCCGGTCGTCCTGATCGGATCGATGCCTTACGAAGACGGGACTTTCGGCTCTGACGCGGCGACCGCCAATGCGGTGTGATAGAGCGGTAGCCAACCCAGGAGGCCAGCAACCATGACCACATCGCCATCGCCGTTACCTGTCGTCGTCGGCATCGACGGCACGACCCGCAGTATCGAGGCCACCCGCTGGGCCGCGCACGAGGCGGCCCGGCGCGGGACCGGTCTGCGGCTCATGCACGCCGGCTACCCCATCTACCTGCACCCGCTGCCGGATCAGCGCGGAGTGGCCGATGGGGCGATGGCCGAGGCCTACGCAGCGGCCACCGAGGCCGAGCCGGCGCTGAACATCGAGACGGTCGAGGCAATCGACCGACCGGCCCACTACCTGCTCGAACACAGCGACCGGGCAGCGATGATCGTGCTCGGTACGCACGCGGGCAACAGCATCGCAGGTGCGCTGTTCGGCTCGATCGCGCAGACCGTGGCCGCGCACGCGATGTGCCCGGTGGTCGTCATCGGCGAACCCCAGCCGGCCGAGTATGCGGCCACCGGACCGGTCGTGGTCGGAGTGTCGAACCATCCCGGTGGCATCGAGGCGCTGCACTTCGCCTTTGCGGCTGCCGCCGAGACCGGCGCCGACCTGATCGCGGTCCGGTCATGGGGCGATGTCGACTGGGGCAATGGTCGGCTCGGCTACAACACCCAGCTGTTCGCCGAGTGGCGCCGGCTGGAAGGAGAATTGCTCGACACCTGCCTGGCCGGCGTCGAATCCCAGTTCCCCAAGGTCACCGTGCACCGCAGGCTGGAGGGCGAACGGGCCGATCATGCCCTGCAGCGGGTGGCCCGCGGCGCCCGGCTACTGGTCGTCGGGACGCATCGCCGGGACGACCACTGGTTCTCCCGTCTCGGACCGGCGCCGTCGTGGCTGATGCACCGCAGCCCGTGCCCGCTGGCGATCGTCGGCCAACCACACTCGCTGCCAGCCGAAACCGCTGATCCGCTTGGCGGCTCGTCCGTTCGCGAGCCGGCGCACGCCAGCTGAGCATGCCGGCCTCAACGGAGGCCGGGCTGCCTCGCGTACCCGACCCGGGGCTGGAAATTCTTGATCGCTCGACGATCCGTGGGCCGCGAATCAGCTCCGCAGGTCGCGCAGTAGGCGGTCGGGGCCTGGAGCGGCCGGGGCGAGCCGCACCTTCGCGTCGACCACCAGCACCCGCTCGCCCTCGCAGATCACCGGGTTGAGGTCGAGTTCGGCGATCTCAGGTAGCTCCTCGGCCAGGAGCGCGACCCGGGTCAGCAAGTCAGCGACGGCCGGTCGGGAAACCGGGGGTCGGCCGCGGTAGCCGTCCAGCAGCGGAGCCGTGCGTAGGCCGGCGATCATGTCCTGCGCCTCGGCGGCCGTCACCGGGGCCAGCCGGAGCTGACGGTCGGCGATCATGTCCGCCATCACCCCGCCGGCGCCGAGCATCACGACTGGTCCGAACTGCGGATCCTGGATCGCTCCGACGATGAGCTCGGTTCCGGTCGCCGCCATCGGTTGGACGAGTACACCGCCGCCGAGCGGGCCGGCAGCGCGAACCTCGTCAAAGGCAGCGCGCAGTTCCAGCTCGGAGGTGATGCCGAGCCGAACGCCGCCGACGTCGCTCTTGTGCACCAGGCCGGCCGCGACCTTGATGGCGACCGGGTAGCCGAACTCGGACGCGGCGCGTGCGGCCGCGTCGGCATCGGCGACCACCCGTTGAGGGCTCATCGGGATGCCGTAGCCGCTCAGCAGTTCGGCGGTGTCACCCGCACCGAGCCAGCCGGCGCCGCGGGTCAGGCGATCAGAGACGAGCGAACGGGCCAGGTCCCGCTCGGCGTGCGCGGGTCGGGTCAGCTCCTCGCGGGTCCTCGCCCTGATCCGGGCGTAGCGAGCCACCGTCGCGAGCGCGCTCACCGCCGGCTCGGGAAACGTGAACACCGGTACCGCCCCGGCCGCGCCGGGGATCGAGATAGAGCGCGGCGGCGCCCCGACCTGCGTCGCCACCACCGGTTTGGCTGACCCGCGTGCGGCCTGCGCCACGGCGTCCATTGCGGCGGCGGAGTCGGCGACGAGAGTCTCGGTGAAGATCGCCAGCACCATGTCAACCTCAGGCGCGTCCAGCAGGATCTCGACTGCTCGGGCCAGGTCCGCCGGCTGTACGCCTGCGCCGAGATCGATCGGGTTCTCACGGGATGCCGCATGGGGCAGGGCGTCCTGGAGGCGCTGTTTCGTGGCGGTAGCGAGCTCCACGACGGTCAACGAAGCACGCTCGGCCGCGTCGGCGGCGAGGATGCCGGGACCACCGGAATTGCCGACGATGGCCAGCCGGGCGCCGGCCGGCAACGGCTGGTCGCAGAGCACCCGGGTCGCGTCGAGCATGTCTTGCATGCTGTCGACCCGGATGACGCCCGCCTCGGTGAACAGGGCGTCCACGACCGAGTCCGATGACGCCGCTGCCGCGGTGTGCGAGAGGCCGGCGCGCTGACCGGCGCGTGAGCGGCCGGCTTTGATGGCGATGATGGGCTTGGCCGCCGAGACGCGGCGCGCGATGCGGGCGAACTTGCGCGGATTGCCGAACGACTCGAGATACAGCGCGATCACCGCGACCTGCGGGTCCTGCTCCCAGGCCAGGAGCAGGTCGTTGCTGCTCACATCGGCCTTGTTGCCGACCGACACGAACTGAGCCACATGCAGACCGCAGTCTTGGGCCGCCGCGAGCACCGCGATGCCCAGCGCGCCGGACTGAGACACCAATCCCAGGTTGCCGGCCACCATCGGCATCGGTCCAAAGGTGGCGTTGAGCCGCACCCGGGCGTCGGTGTTGACCAGTCCGAGGCAGTTCGGTCCGATCATTCGCATGCCGTGCCGGCGAACCGCTCGCAGCACCTCGCCCTGCAAGGCCACGCCGGTCGGACCGGTCTCACCGAACCCGGCGGTGAGCACCATGATTCCGCGGACCCCACGTTCACCGCACGCCTCGACCACCTGCAGGACTCCGGCTGCCGGCACGGCGACGACCGCGAGGTCGGGCGCCACCGGCAGGTCACCCGGCGCCGGGTAGCAGCGCACGTCCAGCACCGTGTCGTGGTTGGGATTGACCGCGTACAGCTCGCCGGTGAAACCGCCCTGCTGGATGTTGCGCAGCACCTCGTGCCCGACCGTGTTCGGGCGGCTGCCGGCGCCGATGACGGCGATCGATCGCGGGGCCAGGAGGGGACGAAGGCTGGCCTCGACTGCCCCGCGATCCCGCTCGTCCACCGCGGTCGCGGCACTGACATCGGGCGTCAAGCCGACCGAGACCTGCTGTACCTCCCCGTCCTGGGTGGTCGTGATCGGCAGGCCCAGCGCTCGGATGACGTTGATCATTGTGGCGTTCTGGGTCAGGACGTCGGCGCGGAGGGTGGTGATTGCACGGTGCCGCGCGCTCGCCGCGAGATGCTCGATCAGCAGCGTGCCAATACCCAGGTGCTGGCTGGCGTCCTCGATGAGCAGCGCGAACTCGGCACTGTCCGGGCCGATCCGCTCGAAGGACGCGACGCCCACCACCAAGCCCGCGACGATCGCCCCGATGGCCAGATGGTCGGGCCCCGGTGGCCGGAGCAGCTGCTCGATGTAGGCGTCGGCCGAGTAGCGGCTGGCGGAGAAGAACCGCAAGTAGATGGAGCGGTCCGATGCGCGCCGGTCCAGCTCGAGCAGCGCCGCCCGATCCTCCGGACCGAGCGAGCGGATGTGGACCGAGCGGCCGTCCACCCGCAGGGCGTCCGCCCCATCAAGGGATGTTGTCATAGTTGCTGGCCCTTCCATCCCTACATTGCAGTGGATTCGCACCGATCGGGCCAGGGTCAAACGTCCCGAAGGCGTCGTCGGAGTTCACGCCCCCGCGGACGGCGTCTCAGCCCGCCTCGGCTAGGAGGGCATGGGTGGCAGGGCCTCGCCTCGGGCGCGGGCCGCTGCGCCCCGGGCCTCACCGCTGCGCCGGGCTCGCTGACCGTAGGCGACGTTCCAGGCGATGAGAACCCCGAGGACGGCATAGCGCATCACCTTGGAGATGCCTAGAGCGGTGCCGGTAGCGCTCGACTCCACGAGGACGATCCGAGCAGCGGCCTCGGCCAGGAAGGCCACCCCCCACACCGCCGTGGTCACCGTGAACGCGTGGCGGAAGTCCGGGTACCGCCACCGGTCGGCGAAGTCACGACCCTTGGGAGTATCCGGCCCTATGAACTGCACTGCGAAGCGGTACATCAGCGGCCGCGCGGTCCACAGCGAGCCCAGGCAGACCGCTCCGAACACCACGGTCGGCACCGAACCCTCCAGCAGAACGAGCCGGGCATTGCCGCTGGCCAACCCGAGACCGGCACCCACGGCGATGCCGAGCAGGACCAGGACCCCGACAACGTCCGCACGACGATTGCGGGCCATCCCGAACACGACCCCAGCGGCCGGGAGGATGCCGCTGAGAACGAGTGCGCCCACCGCACTCAGACCGATCGATCGCAGCACGGAATAGGTCACCAACGGTCCCGCGATATCGACGACGGCGATCTTGGCCAGCGGCAAGAACCGTCCTCGGTCCGCGGCGGGCGCTGGCTCGACCGGCTCCGCCGCTGCGTTCGGCGAGGAGCCGGGTGGCGGCTCTTCACTCATGGGTTTCTCCTATGGATGAACCTGCCGTCGGCTTTCTTCTTGTCGTAGTGGGCATTGCCGAGGCTGGTACCAGTCTGCTCTGAGTGACGGCAATGCGGTGCAGGGCGACGTTGAGTTGCCGCAGGCCGCGCAGGGTGAGTCGGCGGCGTAGCAGATAGTGCGGGATGGGAGTACACCAAAGGCGTGCTGCGGAAACCATCGACGCCAGTCATGCATCGCTATCTCAGCCCGATCGAGCGACCCGCGTACCGCGGGACAGCTGTCGATGCTGGCCAGCCTGCCGTCCGTCGCTGTCACCACGCTGGTCGCCTTCGACGTCATTCACCCGAGTCTGCGAGTGGCGCTTCTCTTCGGCGCCGGCCTGGTGATCCTCGTGCGCCTCGGCTGGCGATTCGCCTCCTCTCTATTCGACCGGGAACGACTCATCACCAACAGCAAATAGGACGGCCTCTATCCGACGTTCTCGGATCTAGAGATCGCCGAGCAGGTTGCGCAAGGTCTGGGTGTAGGCGCCCAGCGCCGTTCGTCCCTTGCTGGTCAGGCTCACCATGGTCTGCGGTGCGCTGCCATTCGTGGTCTTCTCACTGCGCAGGTAGCCAGCTTCTTCGAGCTTGCGCAGGTGGATGAGCAGGTTGCCGGGCGTCAGCCCGATCATGTCCTGCAGCCGGGTGAAAGACAGTGCGTCGCCGTCGGGCAGCGCCGCGAGGGTCGCGACGATTCTCAGCCGGGTAGGGACGTGGATCAGCGGGTCGAGGGTTTCCTCCGACGTGGACATCGTCATGCGCGCTGGCGCCAGGCGATCTCGATGGCATGCTCAAGGAGCACGACGAACAAACCCAGGCCGACGACCAGCCACGCACCGGCCGGCCCAGCGGCCAAGGCCACTGCCCCGATCGCGGCAGCCGCGAGTCCGCTGATGCACGCGCGCCGGCCGCCCCGCACCGCCATGACCGCCGCCCAGATCAGCCCGACGACGATCAGCGGCGCGGTCGCCGGGTAGAGCCCGTAGACGACTCGATTGCTGACTTTGGCGCCGATCAGCACGCCCATCACCACGAACACCGCAACCCAGACCGCGCCCATGACGGCGATGTCAGCCGGACGCAGCCGGGATCGGCCAGCGACACCGGCCGACGCGCGTCTGGCCACCGCGATCGTCACGAGGAGATTGGCGATCCCGAACGCGACCGCGCCGGGGATCGCGGCAGCGGTCGGGTGCAGATACGGATGCTGTCCGCGCACCGAGAACCAGACCGAGCCGTAGACGCCCAGCGCCGCGACCGCCCTGATCGTTGCCAACCAGGGTGGGTTCGGCTCGAACTGCCGCCGCGCCTGCTGGGTGGTTTGATTCAGCAGGCTGGCGGCCTGGCGAGGCTCGAACATGCCGCCGCTGTCGGCGCTGGTTGTCTGGGCTGTGTGGTTCACGGCGCTCCTCCTCCATCGACTTTGTGTCGTAAAGTAGACGCTACTTTACGACACAAAGTCAAGGGGTGGCCCATGGCAGGATTGCGGGCTTCCGCAGGAGCTTCATGCCACGTGATGATCGGGAGAGGTGTCGGCTGGAGCTGAGAGGGGTCCGTCACCGCTCGTCCCTCGCGGTTCTCCTCGAATCCGTGGCCCCTCATTTGACGTCAGTACGCGGGCTCGAGGGCGTCGAGCAGGCGTTGATCTACGGCTCTTGGGCCCGCCGCTACCAGGGCGAGGCGGGTCCACTCCCCCAAGACGTCGATCTGATGGTGATAGGAGACGCCGACGTTGCCGAGGTCCGTTCGCAGGCCGACGCTGCCTCCCGCCGGCTCGGCCGCGACGTCAACGTCACCGTCCTGACACCCGCCGAATGGGAACACGGCGCGACCGGATTTCTCACCCATCTCAAGACCCAGCCGCTGGTCAGCCTGGACCTGCTCCGATGAGACCACGTGTGAGTCAGTCGTGACCGCACCCAAATCGGTCGCCGCATTGCTCACGGCGAGGCGCCTCGAACGGGTTCCAGCCGACCGACCCAGCGCCCAGCTCCGTCTGGCTCGAGCCGAGGAAAAACTCGACGCGGCCCGCAAGATCGCTGCCATCGACACCGAGATCGCCTACATCACTGCCTACGACGCCATGCGCATCGCCGTCACCGCCCACATGCTCTCCCCCGGCTACCGAGTCCGCGCCGTCGCCGCAGCACACGAGGCAGTCGGCATCTACACCGAAGCCATGATCAACAGCCCCAGCGCAGGCGAGTATCGGCGGATCCGGCGACGCCGCAACAAGTCCGAATACGACGACATCACCATCGGAACAGCAGACCTCACCCACGCCGACGCGGTTATCCAAGCCGTCCGCGGCGCGCTCTGAGCCAGCCGGTACACCGGCTCGATAACGTCACGACCCACCGGACTCGATGGCGACACCTCGAATCTGTCAGACGGCTCGCCTAGCCTGTCGCTGTGGAACCTCCGGCGTCGTCCTCGACCTCGTCTCGCGACGACGGACGGCGCCGTGATCTTTTCCGCTACCTGACCGCTGACGAGTCGGGCGTCGAGCCCGACCTGATCACGTTCGCCAACGGCCTGAACTCCGGTTACCTCGATGCGGCCCTCTCGGTAGCCGATCGGAACTACACCGGCGAGTAGCCAAGCTCAGCGTCCCGAACGAGCCCGAAAAGTTCGAGAAGAAGTCGCAAGCCGTACCCGGTGGCGCCCGCCGCGTTGACCTCATACGGGTTGTCGGCCCACGCCGGTCCCTCGATGTCGAGATGTGCCCACGATGTTCCGACCGGGACGAATTCGCGCAGGAACATCGCCGCCGTCGACGCGCGAGCCGTGGGCTCGTAAGGGAAGTTCTTCACGTCCGCGACCCGGGACCGGATGTCCGACATGAGGTAGTCGGGCATCGGTAGCTGCCAGACCGGCTCGGACGAACGTTCGGCAGCGCGGGTAACGAGCTTCGGCGCGGCACCCACGCCCGGGGTACGGCTACCTCCGTGACGTCCAGGCCGAGGTGCTTGGCATGTGGCACGAACGCCGCGCCGACTCTGACCTCGTCATCAAGGTGAACACCCGTGCCGGCAAGACCATCAACGGCCTCGTCATCCTGCAGAGCTACCTCAATGACGGCGAGGGTCCGGCGCTCTACGTCGCGCCCGATAGCTACCTCGTCGACCACAGTTGATTGGAGGTCCGCTCGTGTCCGACGAGCCCGTAATCAAATTCGTGGTTGGAAACCGAGCGACCGGCATGGCGGGCTACACCTGGCGTATCAACACACACGGCACGTCCTTCTACCTGCGGCCAACCATGCGTGCCCTGACGCAGCTGAAAATAAGTCTGCACGGTCCCGATCCGCGCCCCGGCCTCGTCCCTAGCTTCGAAGTGAAGATCGACCAATCGGCCGAAGCAGGTGCAGCGAAAGTCGGCGGCGTTGCGATTTCGGCCGATGGCGGAAGCCGATGGAAGTTCCCTGGCCGGCCAACCGACGAACCACGTGCGCAGCACGTCCTGACGGTTCGGTCGACCTGGGATCTATTTCAGTACAAGGAGCAATCCGGCCCAGTTCCCAAAGAACCAAGAGCTTCAGAGGAAGCCTGGTTGATCCCGATGCCCGACCCGCTCTACGCGGCCGACGTCGATCTCTACATTTCGACTGAGCAACCGTACTGGCGAGATGAGCAACGGGCCCGCGCCGATGCCGCCTGCCTTGGACCCATCCGCAACGTGGCCGGTCAATACTTGACCGGCGTATCGGTGCGGCGGCCGACGATGCGCTTTCCAACTCCAAGTGCTGCGTTCGGACCTGAGGCGAAACGGGCCGACGACGCCGTCCGCGGCATCGGCACCGCCATCGGCCCGGACGGAGTGCTCTGGATCGTCGAACAGATGCTGTCGCGATCGGCACTCTCGCGACGAGCTGCCGGCTGAGGGTTGTCCAGCCAGCGACAGGTTAAGCCCGGATGCACCGTGCAGCTTGATGAATGCGTGTGGTTGGTTTTGGTTCGGTGGGGGGTGGTCTGGGCGTGGTGGGG
>JALYTU010000446.1 GCA_030854125.1 Actinomycetota bacterium
CCCAGTGGCCGAGCGCGGTCGCGCCGAACTGCACCGGTGGGAGGATCGCAGCCTGGTCGCCACTGACGGCGACCCCGTTGCCACGTCCCCGGAGGCCTCGGAGCAGCCATGACCGCCGGGCCCGGTGCTAGCCTTCGGCCCAGTAGAGAAGTGCACCTTTAACCCGGTCCCGAGAGGCCAGGAAGGAGCCCGTTGACCCCCGCCGCCACGATCGTCCTCGATCGCGATGACATGCGCCGCACGCTCGTGCGGATCGCCCACGAGATCGTCGAGAAGAACCCCGACGGACAGATCGCGGTCGTTGGGATTCACCGCCGCGGTGCGCACCTCGCGCGCCGCCTGCACGGCCTGCTCGGTGAGCTGGTCGCGGCCGCGATCCCGCTCGGATCGGTCGACATCGCCTTCTATCGCGACGATCTCGGCTTCCGACCGTCCGCGCCGGTCGTGCACGCGACCGAGCTCGACTTCGGAGTCGAGGGCCGCACCATCGTGATCGTCGACGACGTGCTCTACACCGGGCGCACGGTCCGCGCGGCGATCGACGAGGTCTTTGACTTCGGGCGCCCTGACCGCGTGCAGCTCGCCGTACTCGTGGACCGCGGACATCGGGAGCTGCCGATCCGCCCCGACTACGTCGGCAAGAACATCCCCACCTCGCAGGACCAGCGGGTCAACGTCCGGGTGCAGGAGGTCGACGGCACCGATCAGGTGACGATCGGGGCGGCCGGCGACCGCGCGACGGCGGTCCTTCGATGAGTCGCGCGCCGCGCCACCTGATCTCGATCGACGACCTGGACCGGCTGGGGATCGAGCGGATCCTCGACCGCGCCGAGTCCTTCGCCGAGGTCTCCGGCCGGGACATCAAAAAGGTCCCGGCGCTCCGCGGACGGACCGTGGTCAACCTCTTCTACGAATCCTCGACCCGCACGAGCTCGAGCTTTGAGCTGGCCGCCAAGCGGCTGTCGGCCGACGTGGTCAGCGTCCGCTCGGCCGGTTCGAGCGTCGACAAGGGCGAATCACTCAAGGACACCGTCCAGACGCTGTCCGCGTATGACCCGGCGGCGATCGTGATCCGCTCCCCGTACGCCGGCGCCGCCCAGCTGGTGGCCGGCTGGACACCGGCGGCGGTGATCAACGCCGGGGACGGCAAGCATGAGCATCCCACCCAGGCGCTGCTCGACGTGTTCACACTGCGCCGCCGGCTGGGGTCCCTGGAGGGGACGAAGATCTGGATCGTCGGCGACGTCCTGCACTCGCGGGTCGCCCGTTCGGACATCCTCGCCTTCACTCGGATGGGTGCGACGGTCACGGTCTGCGGTCCGCCGCCGCTGATCCCGCGCCAGATCGAGACGCTCGGCTGCACGGCGGTTCCGACGCTCGAGCGCCTCGGCGAGGCCGACGTGGTCTATGTCCTGCGCATGCAGCACGAGCGCATGGCCCAGTCCTTCGTGCCCTCGCTGCGCGAGTACGCGGCCCGCTATCAGATCAACCAGCGCCGGCTGCGGCCCGGTCAGCTGGTCATGCATCCCGGTCCGGTCAACCGCGGGGTCGAGCTCTCCGCCGAGACGATCGACTCCCCGCAGGCGCTGATCGGCGACCAGGTCAAGGCCGGCGTCGCGGTCCGGATGGCCGTTCTCTACGAGCTGCTGGTCGGCTCCCCGATGCTCGCGCCGGTGGCGGCGGCATGAGCACTCAGCGCCTGTACTCCCGGGATCTGCCCGCGGCCGAGCTGCTGATCCGGGGCGCGCACGTGCTCGATCCGCGGGCCGGACTGGACACGCGCTATGACGTGCTCGTGCGCGGCGGCCTGATCGCCGAGCTGGCTGAGCCCGAGACGCTCACCGCCCCGGAGGCGGCGACGACGATCGAGGCCCGCGGCCGCCATCTGTTCCCCGGTTTCGTGGACCCTCATGTGCACCTGCGCACCCCCGGCCAGGAATACAAGGAGGACATCGACACCGGGACCGCGAGCGCGGCCGCCGGCGGCTACTGCGCGGTGGTGGCGATGCCCAACACCGCGCCAACGGTCGACAGCGCCGCCGTGCTCGGTTCGCTGGTGCACCGCGCCAGCCGCGAGGCACGCGTGCCGACAGGCTTTCTCGCTGCAATCACCCGCGGCGTGGCCGGCGGTGAGCTGACCGAGATGGCCGACCTGCGCGACGCCGGTGCGATCGGCTTCACCGATGACGGCAAGCCCGTCGTCTCGGCGGGGATGCTGCGCCGGGCGCTGCAGTACCAGCGGCTGGCGGGCGGAATCATCGCCCTGCACGAGGAGGACCCGACCCTGTCGGGCGACGGGGTCATGCACGAGGGCGCGGTCTCGGCCCGCCTGGGCCTGGCCGGCATCCCGCCCGTCTCAGAATCGGTGATGGTCGCCCGGGACGCCGCCCTGGCCGGCTACGAGGACGCGCGTGTGCACTTTCAGCACCTGTCCTGCGTGGAGTCCGTGCAGGCGCTGGCCGCGGCCAAGGCAGCCGGCGCCAGGGTCAGCGGCGAGGTGTCGCCGCATCACCTCACCCTCACCGACGAGGTGGTCCTGAGCCTGGACAGCCGCTTCAAGATGAACCCGCCGCTGCGCACCGAGACCGACCGGCGGGCTCTCGTGGAGGGGCTGCGCAGCGGCGTGATCGACTGCGTGGCCACCGATCACGCGCCGCATGCCGATCACGAGAAGGAGGTGCCGTTCGAGACCGCGCCGATGGGCACCACGGGACTGGAGACGGCGTTCGCCGCTCTGTACAGCGAGCTGGTGCTCACCGGCCAGCTCGAGCTCGAGACCCTGGTCCAGCGGATGTCCGACGGGGCATCGCTGTATGACCTGCCGACCCCGAGGATCGCGGTCGGCGAGCCGGCCAACCTGTGCCTGATCGACCTCGACGCGCGTTGGGAAGTCGGCGCCCGGGGCTACGCCAGCCGCTCGAGCAACTCATGCTTTCACGGTCGCAGCCTGCGCACCCGGGTGCAGTTGACGGTCGCCGCCGGCGCGATCGCCTATCGCGCGACCGTACTCGCCGAAGCCGGGACCCTGAGCGAACGATGAACACCCCGAGCACCGCCTACGTTCTGCTCGAGGACGGGACCCGCTTTGACGGCCTGGCCTGCGGAGCTGACGCGACCGCGGTGGGGGAGATCGTGTTCACCACCTCGATGGCCGGCTATCAGGAGGCGATGACCGATCCCAGCTTCGCCGGTCAGCTGCTCACCTTCACCTTCCCGCAGGTCGGTAACTACGGGGTCAGCGCCGAGGCGATGGAGTCAGACCGGATCCACGCCCGCGCGGCGATCATGCGCGCCGGTGTGGACCGCGAGGACTCACCGGGGGCCGACGCCGGCTGGCTGAGCTGGCTGACCGACTGTGGCGTGCCTGCGATCACCGACCTCGACACCCGGGCGCTGGTGCGCCACCTGCGCGACCGCGGCGCGATGCGCGGCGGCGTCTTCCCCGCTCGGGTCAGCGACGCGCAGGCGCGAGCGCTGATCGAGGCCGAGCCTTCGATGACCGGGCGTGACCTCGCCCGCGAGGTGACCCCTGAGGCGCCGGTCCTGCTC
>JALYTU010000447.1 GCA_030854125.1 Actinomycetota bacterium
CGGCAAGCGCGTCCCCGTGGACGTCAGCGTCGGTGACCGTGTCCTGTACAGCAAGTACGGCGGCACCGAGGTGAAGTACAACGGCGAGGAGTACCTGGTGCTCTCCGCCCGGGACGTGCTCGCCGTGATCGAGAAGTAGAAGTACCAGTAATTAAGCGAAACGCGCGCGTGCCCGGCCAGGGAACACCCGAGCCGGGCACGCGCGCGCCGGGATAGCCGGGATAAGCGGAAAAGGCTGAGGTGCCCGATGGCCAAGAGCTTGGAATACAACGAGGACGCGCGTCGCGCGCTGGAGCGCGGCGTCAACCGCCTCGCCGACGCCGTAAAGGTGACATTGGGCCCTAAGGGCCGCAATGTCGTTATCGATAAGAAGTGGGGCGCACCCACTATCACGAACGACGGCGTGACCGTCGCCCGTGAGGTGGAGCTCGAGGACCCGCAGGAGAACCTGGGCGCGCAGCTGGCCCGGGAGGTCGCCACCAAGACCAACGACGTAGCCGGCGACGGCACGACCACGGCCACGGTGCTGGCCCAGGCCATGGTGCATGAGGGCCTGCGCAGCGTTACGGCCGGGGCCAACCCGATGGCGCTCAAGCGGGGGATCGACCTCGCGGCCGCCGCGGTGGCCGAGATCCTGCTCAAGACGGCCCGCGAGGTCGAGGAGCAGAGCGAGATCGCGAACGTGGCGACCGTCTCGGCGCAGGACCCCAAGATCGGCACGCTGATCGCCGAGGCGTTCGACAAGGTCGGCAAGGACGGTGTCATCACCGTCGAGGAGTCGCCGACCATGGGCCTGGAGCTCGAGTTCACCGAGGGCATGCAGTTCGACAAGGGCTACATCTCGGCGTACTTCGTGACCGACCAGGAGCGGATGGAGGCTGTCTTCGACGACACCTACATCCTGCTGACCGCCGGCAAGATCTCGTCCATGGCGGACTTCCTGCCGCTGCTGGAGAAGATCGCGCAGACCAAGAAGCCGCTGGTGGTCGTGGCCGAGGACGTCGACGGCGAGGCGCTGTCCACGCTGGTCGTCAACAAGATCCGCGGCCTGCTCAACGTCGTCGCGGTCAAGGCGCCCGGCTTCGGTGACCGGCGCAAGTCCATGCTGGAGGACATGGCCGTCCTGACCGGCGGCCAGGTCGTCAGCGAGGAGGTCGGCCTCAAGCTGGACTCCGTCGGCCTGGAGGTGCTGGGCCAGTCCCGCCGGGTGGTGGTCACCAAGGACACCACGACCATCGTCGACGGCGCGGGCGAGGCGGAGCAGGTCAGCGACCGGATCCGCCAGCTGCGGGCCGAGATCGAGGCCACGGACTCCGACTGGGACCGCGAGAAGCTCCAGGAGCGGGTGGCCAAGCTGGCCGGCGGCGTGGCCGTGCTGCGCGCCGGCGCCGCCACCGAGGTCGAGCTCAAGGAGAAGAAGCACCGCCTGGAGGACGCCATCTCGGCGACCCGGGCGGCGATCGAGGAGGGCATCGTCGCCGGCGGCGGCAGTGCGCTCGTGCAGGCCGCGCTCGCGCTCGATGACCTCGGGCTCACCGGCGAGGAGGCGGTCGGCGTCAGCGTCGTCCGCAAGTCCCTGTCGGCCCCGGCCCGGTGGATCGCGGAGAACGCGGGCGCCGAGGGCGGCGTCGTCGTCGCCACGATCGTCGGCCTGCCCGCCGGGCACGGCTACAACGCCGCGACCGGCGAGTACGGCGACCTGGTCGCCCAGGGCGTCATCGACCCGGTCAAGGTGACCCGGTCGGCCGTCCAGAACGCGGCCTCGATCGCGGGCATGCTGATCACGACCGAGGTGCTCGTCACCGAGAAGCCCGAGGAGCAGGCGGCTGACGCCGGCGGCAGCGGGCACGGTCACGCGCATTAAGTTCGGCGCGGTGGCTATTGCACCGTAACATGCACCACGGTTTGCCCGAAAAGGCCCGGCGTCATGCCGGGCCTTTTCGCTTTCCCGGCCCGGGCACCTGACCGTGACTATTCCGTTGCCCATTCCAGGTTGGCCGATGCCCCGGCGCGGGCATGACGCATACGGGATCTTTGCCGAGGCGATACTGCTGGAGGGGGAGCTCGTGATTTCGCAGCTAGACGAGGGCAAGAAGGTCAGCCTCAGGGATCTGAGCGCACAGGCCGCCGGCGGCCAGCCGGCCGCAATTGAGTCGCTGCTGGGTCATATCCGGCCGATGGTGCTGCGTTACTGCCGGGCCCGGCTCGGGCGCATTTCCGGGCACTACCAGGCCGCCGATGACGTGGCCCAGGAGGTATGCATAGCGCTCGTCTCGGCGCTGCCCCGCTACCGGGACATCGGCCGCCCGTTCGCCTCGTTCGTCTTCGGCATCGCGTCGCACAAGGTGGCCGACGCCATGCGCAGCGCGTCCACCCTGGCCATCCCGACCCGCGACCTGCCGGACGCGCCCGATGACGGGCCCGGCCCGGAGGAGACCGCGGTGGCCTGCCTGGAGGCCGAGCGCGTCCGCGCGCTGCTGCGCCGGCTCCCCGACCAGCAGCGCGAGCTGCTGGTGCTGCGGATCCTGGCCGGGCTCACCGCGCAGGAGGCCGGCGACGAGCTCGGCATGTCGGCCGGCGCGGTGCGGGTCGCGCAGCACCGGGCGCTGGCCCGGCTGCGGGCGCTGGCCCGGGAGGAGTCGTTCGCGTCCTGACGCGGCGCCCGTGGCGGCTGTCAGTGGCGGCACGGCCTGGTTACTAGGATGAGCCCATCCCTGAACTCGGCCTACGGAATGTGATCATGAGCGACGACCTGAAGTTCAGCCCGCCCGGCCTGACCTACGATGACGTCCTGCTGCTCCCGGCGCATTCCGCCGTCCTGCCCGCGGAGGCGGACACGACCGCGCGGCTGAGCCGGCGGATCTCGCTGCGCATCCCGCTCGTTTCCTCGGCCATGGACACCGTGACCGAGTCGCGGATGGCCATCGCCATGGCCCGGCAGGGCGGCGTCGGCGTGCTGCACCGGAACATGTCGGTGGAGGAACAGGCCCAGCAGGTGGACATGGTCAAGCGGTCCGAGGCCGGAATGATCACCAACCCGGTGACCTGCGGGCCGGAGGCGACCGTCGCCGACGTCGAGGAGCTGTGCGGCCGCTACCGGATCTCCGGGGTCCCGGTCACCGTCGCGGACGGCACGCTCCTGGGCATCGTGACGAACCGGGACATCCGCTTCGAGACCGACCACCGGCGCCAGGTCACCGAGGTGATGACGGCCATGCCGCTGGTGACCGCGCCGGTCGGGGTGGGCCGGGCCGAGGCGCTGGCCCTGCTGGGCCGCCACAAGGTCGAGAAGCTGCCGCTGGTCGACGCGGCCGGGCGGCTGCGCGGGCTGATCACGGTCAAGGACTTCGCCAAGAGCGAGAAGTTCCCGAGCGCGACCAAGGACGGCGAGGGCCGCCTGGTCGTCGGCGCGGCCGTCGGGGTCGGCGAGGACGCCAAGGCCCGCGCCCAGGCGCTGGCCGACGCGGGCGTCGACTTCCTCGTGGTCGACACGGCCCACGGCCACTCCCAGGCCGTGCTGGACATGGTGGCTCAGCTCAAGGC
>JALYTU010000448.1 GCA_030854125.1 Actinomycetota bacterium
TCGCGGGCGTTGAGCACGAACCACCCCTCACCTGCCGGCCGGCGCCCTCCCGCGGGCTGAGGTTCGAGCGGCGCCTGGGGCACGGGCTCAGGCCCCCTCGGCCTCAAACGCGCTCAGCGCGGCGTTTAGCGTCTGGCTCGGACGCATCGCGGCCGTGGCGAGCTCGGGGTCGGGCCGGTAGTAACCGCCAACCTCGATCGGGGAGCCCTGCACGGCGGCCAGCTCGGACACGATCGCCGGCTCGCCGTCGGCGAGCGCCTGGGCGAGCGCACCGAAGGCCTGTGCGAGCTCGGGGTCGTCGTCCTGTGCGGCCAGTTCCTGAGCCCAGTAGAGCGCGAGGTAGAAATGGCTGCCGCGGTTGTCGAGCTCGCCGACCTTGCGCGAGGGCGACCGGTTGTCTTCCAGCAGCCGGCCCGTGGCCCGATCCAGCGTGGTGGCGAGCACCTGGGCGTGCGTGTTGTGAGTCTTCTCGGCGAGCATCTCCAGCGAGACGGCGAGCGCGAGAAATTCTCCCAGCGAGTCCCAGCGCAGGTGGTTCTCGTGGGTGAACTGCTGAACGTGCTTGGGCGCCGAACCGCCGGCGCCGGTCTCAAACAGCCCGCCGCCGTTCATCAGCGGGACGATCGAGAGCATCTTGGCGCTCGTCCCGAGCTCGAGAATCGGGAACAGGTCGGTCAGGTAGTCGCGCAGGACGTTGCCGGTGACCGAGATCGTGTCCTGGCCGTTGCGCGCCCGCGCCAGGGTGAACCGGGTCGCCTGCGCAACGTCCATGATCTCGATCTGCAGATCGTCGGTCTCCAGCGCCTGCAGGGCCGGGCGGACCTTGGCCAGCAGCTCGGCGTCGTGGGGCCGGGTTGCGTCGAGCCAGAACACCGCCGGGGCACCGGTGGCGCGAGCGCGATCGACCGCGAGCCGGACCCAGTCAGCGATCGGCGCGTCCTTGGTCTGGCACATCCGCCACAGGTCCCCGGGCTGCACGTCGTGCTGCAGCAGGGTGGCGCCGTCGGCGCCGAGAACCCGGACGCGTCCGGCGTGCTCGATCTCGAAGGTCTTGTCGTGCGAGCCGTACTCCTCGGCCTGCTGGGCCATCAGCCCGACGTTCGGGGTGGTGCCCATCGTCGCGGGGTCAAAGGCGCCGTGCTCGCGGCAGTCGGCGATGGTCTCGGCGTAGAGCGGCGCGTAGGAGTGATCGGGGATCACGAACTTGGTGTCCTGCCGGGCACCCTCGGCGTTCCACATCTGGCCCGAGGTGCGGATCGCGGCTGGAATCGAGGCGTCGATGATCACGTCAGAGGGCACGTGCAGGTTCGTGATCCCGCGGTCGGAGTCGACCATCGCCAGCGCCGGCCCGTCGCGGTAGGCGGCGGCGATCGCCCCGCGGATCGGATCGTCCGCCGAGCTCCCGGATGTCTCCAGCGCGCTCTCCAGGGCGGCCAAGCCGTTGTCGGCCCTGACGCCGAGCGTGTGCAGGTCCTCGGCGTGCGCACCGAACACGAACGGGAAGAAGGCCCGAACCGCGTGGCCGAAGATGATGGGATCGGACACCTTCATCATCGTCGCCTTGAGGTGGACGCTGAACAGGACGCCCTGCTCGCGGGCCTGCGCCACCTGCTCGGCGAGAAATACCTCCAGCGCCGCCCGGCGCATGACCGCAGCGTCAAGCACCTCACCGGCGAGCACGGGCGTGGACGCCTTGAGCACGGTGACCGTCCCGTCCGGGGTGACGTGTTCGATCCGCACGGCATCATCGGCTGCGAGCGTCACCGAGGCCTCGGTGGAGCGGAAGTCACCCTCGGACATCGTGCTGACGTGCGAGCGCGACCCCGATGACCAGTCGCCCATCGAATGGGGATGGTTGCGAGCGAAGCGCTTGACTGCGGCCGGCGCCCGGCGGTCGGAGTTGCCCTCGCGCAGCACCGGGTTGACGGCGCTGCCCTTGACCCGGTCATAGCGGGCGCGGACGTCGCGTTGATCATCGTCGCCGGGCTCGTCGGGGTAGTCGGGAAGCGGATATCCGGCCGCCTGCAGCTCGGTGATCGCGGCCTTCAGCTGTGGCGTCGAGGCGCTGATGTTGGGCAGCTTGATGATGTTGGCCGCGGGCGTGGTGGCCAACTCGCCGAGCTCGCTTAGCGCATCGGCGACCTGCTGCGCGGCGCTGAGCAGATCCGGGAACTGAGCGAGGATCCGGCTCGACAGGGAGATGTCGCGCAGTTGCACGTCGACCCCGGCGGCCCCGGCGAAGGCGCGGATGATCGGCAGCAGCGACCAGGTGGCGAGCGCCGGCGCCTCGTCGGTCTGCGTGTAGACGATCCGGGTCATGTCCTCGGGCATGGTCTCACCCCTCGATCTTCCAGCTGCCGTCGCTCTGCTTGTGTAACCGGGTGGGCGCCGATTTCGCGTTCAGGAAGCCACGCAGGGAGCCGTGGCGGCTGACGATGTCCGTGGCCCTGATCGTCGCCTCCCCTCCGCTGACCGAGACGTTCTTGACCCGCACGCTGTCCAGCGCCGCCCTCTGGGCCGTGGTCAGGTGGGCGCTGACGAGCCTGATCACCTTGGCGCAGCTCGCGCCAGGGACCGCCGCCGCCAGCGAGCGCTGCCCGGCCGGCGTGGCCAGGCCGCAGATCGTTGCGCCGTCGCCAGTGGCCAGGGCGTGAAACGCCCGCGTCAGCGTCTGCGCGGCGTGCGAGCCGTCGGCGCTGACCTGACCGCCGCCGGTGCCACCGCAGGCCGCGAGCAGGAGGCTGAGGGTGAGGAGGGCGCCAAGGCGGCGGAGCGTGAACACGCGGCGACATTAGCCTATGTTCGGCTGCACGATCCTCTCGGAAAGGACCCCGATGGCCGACCGCCCGCCGTTGCCGCCGTTCACCCGCCAGACCGCTACCGAGAAGGTGCAGGCGGCAGAAAACGCCTGGAATACCTGTGATCCCGAGAAGGTCTCGCTCGCCTATAGCGAGGACTCGGTGTGGCGTAATCGCGACCAGTTCGTCCACGGTCGCGCTGAGATCGTCTCGTTCCTGACCGCCAAATGGGAGCGCGAGCAGGATTACGGGCTGCGCAAGTCCCTGTGGTGCTTCGAGCAGGACCTGATCGCCGTGCGCTTCCAGTACGAGTGCCGCGACCCGTCGGGCCAGTGCTGGCGCAGCTACGGCAACGAGCTCTGGCACTTCGACGCCCACGGGCTGATGACCCGGCGCGAGGCCAGCATCAACGATCTCGCCATCGACGAGAGCGAGCGCCGGATCTTCGGAGCCCGCGGGCAATCCGACGCGGGGATCGAGGTCCCCCTGAAATGAGCGGCCCCGCCATCATCGAGATCGACCTCTATACCGACCCGGCGTGCCCGTTCGCCTTCTCGGCCGAGCCGGTCCGCCGGCGGTTGCGGTGGCTGTTCGGCGACGCACTGGCGTGGCGGCCGCGGATGATCGTGCTGACGCTCGAGGACGGCGAGGCCGAGAAGCTGGCGCAGGGCGCATCCGGTCTGCAGCGCCGGCACGGCATGCCGATCGCGCCCGGGCCCTACCCGCGCCCGGCCTCATCTGAGC
>JALYTU010000449.1 GCA_030854125.1 Actinomycetota bacterium
GAGAGCCAGAGCAACGGCGCGCTTGCCGCAGCCATTGTTAAGCAATTCATCGCTGCGCGACGAGCTATGTGCCGCGAGGTCTTCCAGCTCGGGCTTGCGCGAGGTGAGCTGCGCGCCGACGTCGACGTCGACATCGCCATCGACGCCCTCTACGGGGCGCTCTACTACCGACTCCTGGTCAGCCACGCCACCACCGAACCCGGCTACGTCGACAACCTCATCGAACAGCTCTACCCGGCGCTCACCGCCGCGCCCAGCACAGACGGCTTTCCAACCTCAAACCAAAGGCGCGGCGTCCGCTGAGAGGGTCGGTCTGTGGCGCGGTTGATCGTTACGTCTCAGGTTGGGTTGGCTTTTCCGTGCTGGCGCTTTTGGGGGCCGCTTGAGGCCGTTGGTCGGCTCGAAGCGCGCCGCTCGCGGGGGGTGTAGATGGTCTCGTGGCCGTCGTTCCAGCGGATCCGATAGCGAGGCGACGGGTCGCCGTGCAGAACTTCCTCGATGACACCCGGGCGTGGTCGTCGGTCGGTTGACTCGGACTCGGCCGCGACGCGCTTGCCGACGTCAAAGGCCATAGCCATCTCGCGTCGTGAGTTGCGCCCTGTACTTCGTGCGGTAGCCGCTTGATGCCCGTTTGATCTCGCCCGGCCTTCGCGAGCTGGGTCAGGCGGGTTGAGACATTTTCGGGATTGAGGTCCAGGCCCTTAGCAAGATCACCAGCGGTGCTCCCCGGGTGTTGAGCGAGGAAGTCGATGATGCTCGCCGTGGTGTCGCGTTGACGGCTGCGAGCGGTTGCTCGCCGATTGCTCGCGCGCCGCGCAGTGCCACGGCGCACCGAGCGAGCCGGAGCGGCCTCGGGACTACCACGTGTCGATTCTTCGGTTAGGACCTCAACTCTGAGCATCTGGGCTGCTTCGTTCGTTGACACGCCGTACCGGGAGGGTTCTGCCTAGCCGTACGATGGCCCTGAGGGTCCGCGCTGGGGCCGCTCGGACTTGTCGGTCTGCTATGGGGCTGGTGCATTGGCGCGGGATGCTCAGGCGTCGTCGGGCCTCAATTGCCGGCGCGAGCCGGAGCGCCCCGCGCTCACGCGCCAACCTGCCTCGCATGCGCGCTTCTTGATCGCGTTCTGTATGCGTCATGGCCGTAAGCCTTTGGCCCCCCTTCGCAATCAGCGCTCCGCGCTGTCGCGGAACGCCAGCCTGGGGCAGAACGGGGGACGGTCCGGTAACGCGACGCGCTCGGGAATGTTCTCTATGAATGGGATCAAAGTGGACTATCTTGGCCAGTCAGGGATGGCTGCTGTCTCAACTAGTGAGATCGTTGTGCTCAGTGGCGATGGTCTCACCGTCGATCACGTGCTCGCTGTTGCGCGCGGCCACGCTCAGGTGAAGCTCGATACGGAGGCGCTGCGGCGTGTCCGTGCGGCGCGCGACGTCGTCGACCGCGTGCTCGCCAGCGGCGAATCAGTCTATGGCCTCAACACGGGCCTCGGCTCGCTTTCGCGCCACCACATCCCGCTCGATGAGATCGGACGGTTCTCGTTCGCGACCGTCGCCGACCAGGTGTCCTCCTACGGCCGCCCGCTCGCGACCGACGTCGTGCGGGCGATGATGCTCTCGCGCGCCAACGGCATGGTCAAGGCCGGTGTCGGCGTGCGACGTGAACTGATCGAGCTGCTCGTCGCGGCCCTCAACGCCGGCATCCACCCGGTTGTGCGAATGGTCGGCTCGGTCGGCCAGGGCGACCTATCCGAGATGGCCGACATCGGCAAGGTCCTGATCGGTCGCGGCTACGCCGACTACGAGGGCGAGAGACTGCCGGGTGCTGAGGCGCTGCGGCGTGCCGGGATCGAGCCGATCACGCTCGAGCCCAAGGAAGGATTGGCGCTGATCAGCGCCAACGGCGTGACAATGGGTCGCGGCTCACTTGTCCTGATCGACGCGGCTGACCTCGTCGAAAGCATGCAAATTGCAGCCGCACTGAGCTTCGAGGCGTTCGCCGCCAACCTCTCGATCATCCACCCCGCGGCGGCGCGGCTGCGCCCCAACTCGGGGCAGACGACCGCCAGCGCGCGGCTGCGGGAGCTGCTTGCGGACAGCGAGCTGTGGCGCCGAGGCGCGGCGCGCAACCTGCAGGACCCGCTGTCGATCCGTTGCGTCCCGCAAACCCACGGCGCCGTCTACGACGTCCTCTCGGTCGCGCGCGGCCTGATGGAGATCGAGCTCAACTCCGCCGGCGACAACCCCCTCGTCCTGATCGAGGAGGACGCGATCGTGTCGGTAGGGAACTTCGACGTCACGTCGCTGGCGATGGCGTTCGACTTCGTCCGGCTCGGGCTCGCGCACGCCACTCAGGTCGCGAACGAGCGCGTGCAGAAGCTGCTTTGGGCACATTTCAGCGGGCTGCCGACGGGGCTCGCCGCACGTCCCGGGCCGACCGGGGGCCTGCGCCCGCTCGGCCGTTCGTTCGCGGCGCTCGCCTCCGAGGCGCGCTTCCTTGCCAACCCGGTGTCGCTCGACTATCGCGGACAGCTTGCCGAAGGGATCGAGGACCACGCCTCGATGGCACCGCTCGCGGTCAACACGACCTCGAGCCTCGTCAGCCTCGCGCACCGCCTCGTGGCGCTCGAGCTGATCATCGCGGCGCAGGCCGTCGATCTGCGCGACGGCCCGGCGCAACTCGGCAAGGGTACGGCCCGCGCGTATGAGCTCGTACGCGAGTTCGCAGGGACGCTCGCCGACGAAACCGAGTGGAACGCCGATCTCAACGGGCTCGCGACGTTCGTCGGCGACGGCCAGCTGGCGCTCCGCGTTGCGAGCGCGGCCGGCGCCCGCCGCCCGCTTTCGGACCACGAGGCGCCGGGGATCTGAATGGCGATCCCGCTCGTGCCCGCTTGCGCCCTCAAGCGAGCCGCCGAGCTGCTCGTCGTCGATCTCTGGCTGGGCGCCGGTCGGCGGATCGTCCGCGGTGTACTTTCGGTACGTGGCTCCACGCGCGCGAGTCTGGACGTTCGGATCAGCCGGCGTGCTTGTCCTCGCCGGCGGGATGTGCGCTGCGCTGGTCCACGGCCTGATCGGTCAGCTGCTCACGATCGTGTCGCTATCGGTGGGGCTCGGGGGAGCTGTGCTCCTGCTCTTCCTGGAGGTCGGTCTGAGTGAAGACCGGGACCGGGCTCAGGTTGAGAAACGGCGACAAAAGCGCTCAAGCCAGCGCATCGTCGCGGTGAAGTCGCGGTCGGGGCCGTCGCGCTGGCCGCGGCGCCCGAGCTGAGCACGTTTCGCGTAGCGCGCTCGTAGCTAAAGCGGGCAGCCGAGGAGCTGCTGAGCACTGAGGGCTGGAAACGTTGGTAGCGAATTTGGCTTAGGCGCCAGCCGCAGCGTGGGTGCCGGGTGTCACCGAGGTTGGTGGGCGGCTGAGCGGGTGACGAAGCGCGGCCGGCCGCTGAGCGACGCGGCCGGCTACCAGCCGCCTCCAATCTCGCCCGGGGGCACAATCGGGTTGATGACGCTTGCTGACACCCAGCAACAGCGGTTGCTTGAGC
>JALYTU010000450.1 GCA_030854125.1 Actinomycetota bacterium
CGGGACCACGACCGCGTTGGTCGCCCCTGTGGCTTCGATCGCACGGGCGATGAACGCGCACTTGCGGAGGTTGCTCTCGACCAGGAACACCGTGGCCTGCGGCCGCGCGATCGCGAGCGGCAGCCCGGGCACCCCAGCGCCGGCGCCGAGATCCGCGATCGTGCGCGCCTCACGGACCTCGGGCAGTTCGAGCGCGACGAGCGCGTCGGCGACGTGGTCACGGAGCGCGCGTCCCGGGTCCCGGATCGTCGTTGGCGCCAGTGGGTCCTCGGTCAGCAGGCTGAGTAGGGCCGCCAGGGACTCTGCCGCCGACGCGGGCAGACCGAAACGCGTGGCGAGGTCCGCCGTCTGCCGATTCAGGCAGCCACCCGCGGTCACCGAGCGGGTCACGCGCCCAAGGCGCGCTGGCGCTCGATGTAGGGCGCGTACCGCTCGAGCATCGCCGCGATGCGACCGGCTGCGTGCGTATCCAGTTGTTCGACATCCGCCGGGTCCAGATACGGGAGCAGGTCATCGACCAGCGCCGGTCCGCGGGCCATCCACTGGTAGTAGTTGCGGCCACCGTGGTGGTAGGGCCCGTACAGGCGGGTGCGTGGAAAGCGCTCCTGCAGCCATCTGAACAGGGGCTCGTGACGGACATGCATGCGCAGCGTCACCTGGGGCTGGCGGCCGTCACCACCGAACGAGCCCTCTCCGATCAGCAACCCGATCACCATGCCCCGCTCGAATTCAGAGAGTTCGACCACGCGGCCCAGTTCTATCGGAGGCGTGTTTCACCGTCAAGAAAAACGTGAAACCTTCCCGCCGGCCAGTCCGGCGCTTGCTCCCGGCGGGTCAGGCGACGAGCGGGGCCACGACGAGGCGGCGCGAGGGCTCCTGGCCCTCGCTGTAGGTCTCGACGTCGTGGCGGGTCTTGAGGTGCTCGTGGATGACCTTGCGCTCAAGCGCGTTCATCGCCTCCAGCGGCACCGCGCGGCGATGGCTGATTGCAGTCTCGGCGGCCTGGTCAGCCGCTGACCGAAGGGTTTCGGCGCGGCGCTCGCGATAGCCGGCGGCGTCCACGGTCACCGACCGGCGCTCCGCGACACCCTGCATGGCGATCCGATAGGCAAGATGCTGGATCGCATCGATCGTCTCCCCGCGGCGTCCGATCAGCAGCGCAACGTCATCTCCGACGTACTCGGCGCTCAACCCGTCGGGCCGATCCTCGATCTCAACCGCGACCTCGACGCCGGCCGTTTCCGCGATCCTTTCCAGGAGGTCGCGCAGCCGCTGGACGGGATCGGCGGTGTCGACGCTCACCGCTACCGCCGCCGCCCCGAGCGCTTCTTCTTCTTGCGCGGCGGCTTGGGCGGTGGTCCGGCGGGGCGGGCCGCAACCGGGGTCGCGCCACCGTCCGATGACCTGCCGCGACCGCGGATCAGCCCGGTCAGCCCCGCCAGCCCGCCCGTGCTGTGACCATTGCCGGCCGGCTGATCACCGCCCGCGGAGGATGGCCGTGGTTTTGGCTTTGGACCGCTGCGCGCGGTCGGGACGACACTCGTCCCGGTGGGCGGGCCGGCCTCCGCGAGGACCGCGACGGCGGTCGTCGGTCCGATCCGGCGCTTGATCACGAATTGCTGGGCCATCGTCCAGGTGTTGGTGGTGATCCAATAGACGAGCACGCCGGCGGGGAAGTTGATCACGAAGAACACGAAGAACAGCGGCATGAACAGCATGAGCATGCGCTGGTTGCGGTCCATCGTGGGGCTGGACATCAACAGGCTCGAGGCGAGCTGACTGCCCACGTAGAGGACGATCAACACGACCAGAACCGCGCCGGTGGCCTTGTTGGTCAGGTCCGGGATGAACAGGAAGCCGGCGCCGTGGCCGGTCCCGCACGAGCGCAGGTGTGCCTTGTCGATTAAATGGGTGCCCTTGATGAGCGGCTGAGCACCGCGGCAGATGTCGATCCGCAAGCTCGTGCGCAGCATGTAGAACAGCGAGATGAAGACCGGGATCTGGGCGACCAGCGGCAGACAGGAGCCCAATGGATTGACGTTGTTCTCCTTGTAGAAGCGCATCATCTCCTGCTGCTGGCGCTCCTTGTCCTCCTTGTACTTCTTCTGGATCTCCTTCATCTGCGGCCCGAGCTGCTGCATGCGCTGCATCGAGCCGAACTGCTTGACGGTCAACGGGATCAGCAGCGCGCGGACGCATACCGTCAGCAGCACGATCGACCAGCCCCACGGGACCCCCACCGAGTTGTGGAAGAACTTGATGACCGCCTCGAAGACGTCAATCAGTGGCTGAAAGATGTTGGCGTCGATGAACATGGTCAGACGCTCGCCGGGCGGCCGCGGGTCTTGAACAGCCGCTGCTCATGCACCGGGTCGACCCCGCCGCGACTCAGCGGGTTGCAGCGCAGTACGCGCCAGACGGCCAGGACGAGCCCGCGGAGTATGCCGTAGTTCTTGACCGCCTGCACCGCATAGGTCGAGCAGGAGGGGTAGTACCGGCAGCGTTGGCCTAGTGCCGGCGAGAACAGCCGTTGGTAGGCGCGGATCGGGGCCACGGCCAGCCGGCGAAGGATCACGGCCGGCCCTCTGGCCGCGGGGCGGCGCCCGGCACCTTGTCGATCAACTCCGCCAGGGCGGCAGCCATCCCGGCCATTCCCTCGCGCTCGGCAAGCTCGTAGGCGCCACTGCGCGCAACCACGACCGCATCGGTCCCGGCGGGAAGTCGCTGACCCTCGGCCGCGAAGGCCTCACGCAGAACGCGCTTGACGCGGTTGCGCTCGACAGCGCCGCCGACCTTGCGCGAGACCGACAGACCCAGGCGCGAGCCGTCCTCCTCCGAGCTGCGGGGGAAGACATAGAGCACAAGGTCACGGCCCGCGTGGGAGCGGCCCTGACGGAACACCCGATCGAACTCCGCGCTGCGCGAGAGTCGGCCCCGGCCCGACTTCTGTCCGGACACGACTCCCGCCCGCCCGGCGAGCATCAGACCGTCAGGCGCTTGCGTCCCTTGTCGCGCCGGCGCTTGAGGGTCAGGCGCCCCGCGCGTGTGCTCATGCGGTTGCGGAACCCGTGGGTGCGAGCGCGCTTGCGCTTCTTTGGCTGGTAGGTGCGTTTCATGGCTAGACGTTCCGATCGGGAGAGGGGCAGTATACGCAGGGTCGGACGTCATTCCGCGTGCCGTCGCGGTGCCCCCGGCGTCGGCGCCGCACCCGGCCCCGAAGCAGCCCTTGTCGCTTTTTCCCGCGCTTTGCGTCAAGGCCCCTCCAAACCCGAGCGGACAAAAGGTCCCATTGCTATATTCGCCGCCCCCGGCCGGTGTCTTGCCCCGGGACCTCGTCATTGTTTTCGCTGGATCTCCGGGGAGGAGCGCTTGTCGCTGCCCACGCATCATGATGCCGTGCCTGCGTGGCGGACGATCCGCACCGAGCTCCGGCAGAGGGTCGGTGAATCGACCTTTGACATCTGGCTCGCGCAGCTGGAGCTGCAGGCCTTTGACGGCGAAGCGCTGATCCTCACCGCACCGCCCGGTACCCGTCAGTGG
>JALYTU010000026.1 GCA_030854125.1 Actinomycetota bacterium
GCAGACGCCTCCGCTGACGGCACGCCCAAGCAGCGCCCGACCCGGGACTCCCTGCAGGGCGAGCGCGCACCCTCCAACGCCGGTGGCCGTCGGCGTGTGGTGATCGACTCCCAGGCCTCGCGCCGAGCCGGTGGACCCCCGCAGTCCAACCAGCCGCCACGCCGCCAGCGCCGCGGCCGACGCCGCCGCGGTGTCTATGACGAGGAGGCCGAATCGCGTCCCACCGTCCGTGACGAGGGGCCGACGGCGATCCAGATCAACTCCGGCTCGACGGTCAAGGACGTCGCCGAGTACCTCAACGTCTCGACATCGGAGATCATCAAGAAACTGATGGCGCTGGGCGAGATGCGCACGCTCACCCAGACCCTGTCTGACGACACGATCGCCATGCTCGCGGTTGAGCTCGGCAAGGAGGTCGAGATCGTCCACTCCGAGGACGAGGAGATCGCCGAGCCCAAGTTCGACGACGCGGCCGCGGATCTCGTCGCCCGCGCGCCCGTGGTCACGATCATGGGCCACGTCGATCACGGCAAGACGTCGCTGTTGGACGCGATCCGCGAAACCCAGGTCGCCGCCGGCGAGGCCGGCGGGATCACCCAGCACATCGGCGCCTACCAGGTCGCCCACGACGGGCACCTGGTCACCTTTTTAGACACGCCGGGCCACGAGGCGTTCACCGCCATGCGGGCCCGTGGGGCCAAGGTCACCGACATCGCGGTGATCGTGGTCGCCGCCGACGACGGGGTCAAGCCCCAGACCCAGGAGGCGATCGATCACGCCAAGGAGGCCGGCGTGCCGATGCTCGTGGCCGTCAACAAGATCGACAAGGAGGGCGCGGCGCCCGACCGCGTGCGCACCGAGATGACCGCGCTCGGCCTGCAGCCGGTCGAATGGGGCGGCGACACCGAGTTCGTCAACGTCTCGGCCAAGACCAAGGATGGCCTCGACAACCTGCTGGAGACGCTCATCGTGATGGCTGAGGTCGAGGAGCTCAAGGCCAACCCCGCGGCGCCCGCCTCGGGCACCGTGATCGAGTCAAAGCTCGATCCGGGACGCGGTCCGGTGGTCACGATCCTGGTCAGTCGCGGCACCCTCGAGGTCGGTGACGCGCTCGTCGCCGGGGCCCAGTTCGGCCGGGTGCGGGCGATGCACGACTTCGTCGGCACCAAGATGCACCGGGCCCTGCCCGGCGAGCCGGTCGAGGTGCTCGGCTTCGACGGCGTCCCCGAGGCCGGCGAGCACGTTCGCGTGGTCGAACACGAGCGCCGCGCGCGCCAGCTGGCCGGAGAGCGGGCCACCCGCCTGAAGGCCGAGTCGCTGGCCCGCCGCAGCAGCAAGCGCGTTTCGCTGGAGGACATCTTCGGATCGGGGCTGCAGGAGCTCAACCTGGTCGTCAAGGCCGACGTCGCCGGTTCCCTGGAGGCGATCGAGGACGAGGTCGCCAAGCTGCCCCAGGATGAGGTCTCGGTGCAGATCATCCGCCGCGCCGTAGGTGCGGTCACCGAGTCAGACGTGATGCTCGCCGCGGCCTCGGACGCGGTCATCCTCGCCTTCAATGTCCGCCCGGTGGGCGACGCCCGCGCCGCGGCCGATCGAGAGGGTGTCCAGGTCCGCCACTACTCGGTCATCTACCGGGCGATCGATGAGCTGCGCTCGGCCATGCAGGGCATGCTCAAGCCCGAGGAGGTCGAGGAGTCACTCGGCTCGGCCGAGGTCCGCCAGACCTTCCGCGCCTCGCGGGTCGGTGTGATCGCCGGCTCCTACGTGACCGACGGAACGATCACCCGCGGCTCCAAGGTCCGCCTGGTCCGCGACGGCACGGTCGTCTACGACGGCGAGATCGCCAGCCTGCGGCGCTTCAACGAGGACGCGCGTGAGGTCGCCAGCGGGTTTGAGTGCGGAATCGTCCTGCGCGACTACGCCGACGTCAAGGATGGTGACGTGCTCGAGACCTACGCCACCCGGCAGGTCGAGCGCGAGCTCGCCTAACCGGTGGGTCTGCAGCGATGAGCTGCGCCAGCCTCGGGGAGGTGGGTGAGTAGGATGCGCTCAGGCAGGATGCGACGCGTCGACGAGGCCATGCGGGCCGTGCTCAGCGACGCGATCGCCACAGACCTCAAGGACCCCCGAGTGGGTTTCGTCACCGTGACCGGAGTCAAGACCAGCCCAGATTTGCGCCACGCTCGCGTGTATGTGAGCGTGCTCGGCGACGCCTTGACGCGGGCGGCGACGATCGACGGCCTGCATTCGGCGCGCGGCTACCTGCAGGGGCGGGTGGCCGGCGAGCTGACCCTCAAGCACACTCCGACGATCGAGTTCGAGTACGACGAGTCGATCGACCACGGGATGCGCATCACCGAGCTGCTCGAGGAGGCGATCCCGGCGCGCCCAGTGCCCAACCCAGGAGAGAGCGATGAGTAGCGGTAACGGCCATCGCTCCGACCGCGAGCTGGTCCTCGCCGAGCTGCGCCAGGCCTCCAAGCTGGTTGTCGCCACCCACGAGAATCCCGACGGTGACGCGCTGGGGTCGTTGGTCGCGATGCACGGGATTCTCACCGCGCTCGGCAAGGACTGCCTGATGTTCATCGACGCCGACGAGCTCCCACTGCCCCAGGAGTACCGCTTCTTCCCGCTCGACGACCACGTCTCGCAGCCGCCCACGGACCTTGACCAGCGCACCGTCGTGTTCCTGGACTGCGGCAACCTGGACCGCAACCCGGCCGAGGCGTTCCGCCGCCCCGAGGTCCGCCTGCTCAACATCGATCACCACCACGACAACACCCGCTTCGGCACCGTCAACCTCGTGGTCGCCGATGCCTCCTGCACGGCCGAGATCGTCTGGGACCTGATGGGGGAGCTCGGCGTGCCGCCATCACCCCTGGTCGCGGAGGCCCTCTATGTCGGGCTGGTCACCGATACCGGGCGGTTCATGTACGAGAATACGGGGCAGCGCGCGCACCTGATGGCCGCTGACCTGATCGACGCCGGAGTCGACGTCCATGACGTGTACCGCCGCGTCTACGAGGGCGTCCCCTACGGCAAGCTCACCCTGCTCGCCCGGGGCCTGGCCAAGGTGGAGCGCTATGACGGCGGCCGCCTGACGATGAGTGCGCTGAGCGCCGCGGACTTCGCTGACTCCGGCGCGGAAGAGAGCTACGCCGAGGGTGTCGTCGATCATCTGCGCGCAGTCCAGGGCACCGCGGTCGCTGCGCTGATCCGCGACCGGATCGGCGTCCCCAGGGTCGGCTTGCGCAAGGTCTCGCTGAGAGCGTCCGACGATCGTGTGGACGTGTCGCGGATCGCCCGCGCCCAGGGCGGCGGCGGTCACCGCCAGGCGGCCGGGTTCACCACCGGGCTCTCGCACGACGAGCTGGTCGTGTTCCTGCGCGATCAGGTCTCGGCGCAGCTGGGGGCATCGGCGCCGCGCGCCGTCGCGCGTCCCGGCCGCGCCTGACGCTGCGCCGGGCATGCCCACCGACTACATCCTGCTCTACGACAAGCCGGCCGGAATCACGTCTCACGACGTGGTCGCCCGTGTGCGCCGGACGCTGCCGCGAAAGACCAAGGTCGGCCATGCGGGCACGCTGGATCCGTTCGCCACCGGGCTGCTGCTCGTACTCGTCGGCCGCGCCACCCGCGTCCAGCGGTTCCTGATGGCGCTGCCCAAGCGCTACGAGACGACGGCCAGGTTCGGCGCGGTCTCGACCACGCAGGATCCCGAGGGCGAGATCACCGAGACCGGCCGGGTTCCCGCCGGAGATCTCGTTCTCCCGACCGGCCGGATCCGCCAGCGTCCGCCCGCGTACTCCGCGGTCAAAGTCGGCGGGCGCCGGGCGTATGAGCTCGCGCGAGCGGGGGAGACTCCGGCGCTGGCCGAGCGCGAGATTGCGATCCATGCCTTCGCCGAGCTTGCCCGCGACGGGGATCGGCGAAGCTTCGCGATCGAGTGCTCGTCGGGGACCTACGTCCGCAGCCTGATCGCCGACCTCGGTGACGCGTACTGCGAGACGCTGCGCCGCACGCGGATCGGCACCTTCGACGTCGCCGACGCCGACCCCGAGCGGCCGGTCGAGCTCAATGCCGCGTTGCATTTCCTGCCCGAACTGCGCCTGGAGCCCGCCGCGGCCCGCCAGGCCGGACACGGTGTCGCGGTCCCCGCGTCCGGGGCCACCGAGCCGGTCGTTCGCCTGACCGACACCGACGGCCTGATCGCGCTCGCCGGCCCCGGCGCGTCGCCCGGGATGCTTAAGCCGATCGTGGGCTTTCGCTCGGGCTGATCGGGGAGGCCGCCGGCCCGGACGGGTCGTAGGCTGTCGCAGCATGGACGTCACGATGTTCTCAGAGGTCACGCTCCGGCCCCGGCGGGTTGCGGTGGGCGAGTTCGACGGGGTCCACCTCGGTCACCGTGCGGTGATCGCCGGCAGCGACACCGTGCTGACCTTTGAACCCCACCCGCTCGCCGTCACGCGGCCCGAGGCGACCCCCAGGCTGTTGACCAGTCTGGAAACCAAGGCCGAGCTGGTGGCGGCCCTCGGTGTCCAGGAACTGGTGGTGATCCCGTTCGACGAGACCTTCGCCGCCCAGAGCCCCGAGGCGTTCATCGACGATGTGCTGCTCGGCCGCCTTGGCGCCACCCACGTCTCGGTGGGGGAGAACTTCCGCTTCGGGCACCGTGCCCGCGGCGACACGGCGCTGCTGGCTGCCGATTCGCGCTTTGAGACGCGCGTGGTGATGCTCGTCGAGGCCGAGGGGGAGATCGTCTCCTCCAGCCACATCCGTGCGCTCGTGCTCGCCGGTGACGTGGCCGGCGCGGGACGGTTGCTCGGGGCCCCGTTTACGCTGCGCGGCGAGGTCATGCACGGTGACGAGCGTGGGCGGACCCTGGGCTTTCCGACCGCCAACCTGATCCCCGACGAACACCTGGTCTGCCCCGGCCACGGTGTCTACGCGGCGCACGCGGGTGATGCCAGCGCCGCAGTCTCGATCGGCGTGCGCCCGACCTTCGGCTCGGGCCGCTCACTGCTGGTCGAGGCCTACTTGCTCGACCGTGAGGTCGACCTCTACGGCCAGGTGCTGCGGATCGAGTTCCTGCAGCGACTCCGGGGTGAGAAGCGCTTTGCGACCGTGCAGGCGCTGATCGACCAGATGCACGATGACGTGGCGCGCACACGCGGGATCTGCGCGTGAGCATCGTCGGGCCGCCGCTCTGCTAACTTCACCGGCCGCATGAACCTCACGCAGGAGCGCAAGCAGGAGCTGATCACCCAGTTCGGTGAGACCCCGACCGACACCGGCAAGACCGAGGTCCAGGTCGCGCTGCTCACCGAGCGGATCAACCTGCTCACCGATCATCTGCGCACGCACCGCAAGGACCACCACTCGCGGCGCGGGCTGCTGATGATGGTTGGCCGTCGCCGGCGCTTTCTCAACTATCTGCAGAGTTCGGATCTCGAGCGCTACCGGACGCTGATCCGGGAGCTCGGGCTTCGCCGGTGATTGACGCCGGCCAGCCGGCTCCCGAATTCACTCTGAAGCGGGGGGACGGCAGCGATTTCACGCGCGCCGACCTGCAGGGCACCATAACCGTCCTGGTCTTCTACCCGTTCGCGTTCAGTCCGGTCTGCACCGACCAGCTCAACCTCTACCAAGAGGTTCTCGGAGACCTGCACGAGCGCGGGGCGAGCATGTACGCGGTCTCCTGCGATGCCAGCCCGGCCCAGACCGCCTTCCAGGAGAAGCTCGGCGTCAGCATCGAGCAGCTCTCGGACTTCGAGCCCAAGGGCGAGGTGTGCCGCGCCTTCGGCGTCTATCACCCCGGTGGCTTTCCCCAGCGGGCGCTGGTCATGATCGACCCCGACGCGACCGTGCGCTGGAGCTTTCAGGCACCCTCGCCGGGTGACCTGCCGGGCGCGAACCTGATCTTCGACGCGCTCGCCTGAAGCGCCTCGCCCGGTGACTGAGCTCGGCTCCGCACCGGTACCGCCGCCGGGGCCCGATGATCACGCTCGTGGACCCGAGGGCGTGCCCGTCCTGATCGAGTACGCCGATTACGAGTGCCCGTTCTGTGCCGCCCTGCACGCACGGGTGCCGGTCCGCGCCTACCGGCTGCATTTCCGCCATTTTCCTGTGCGCTCCAGCCATCCCCGGGCATGGGCGGCGGCGGCGGCGGCCGAGGCGGCCGCTGCCCAGGGGGCATTCTGGCCGATGCACGACGCATTGATGGCCGACCAGGCGCGGCTCGAGGACCCGCACTTGTGGGAGCGGGCCCGCTCGCTCGGACTCGACCTCGGGCGCTTTGACGCCGATCGCCGTAGCGACGCGTTGCTGGCCCGGATCAAGGCTGACTTCCGCGGTGGCGTGCGGGCCGGCGTGGTCACCACGCCCACCCTGTTTCGCTGGACCGGGTCCGTGGCCGAGCGCGTCGACTCGGCCGATCTGGGCTGACGTTCGCGGGACTCCCGGCCTGCTCAGCTCAGCAATTGCTCGGATGACCGTCTACCGGGACCGACCTCAGCCGCCGTCGCTGAGCCGGCGCGCACGGGCCAGCGGTTGCTGGTGTCGGTCAGCGCGGCGCGGACGAGGTCGAACTGCCGCGCCGCGATCCCGGGGTCGAGGTGCTCGAAGTGGCGGGAGGCCTCGCACACGCCCTTGGTCATGCACAGGACGTCGATCGCGCCCACGTCGGCTCGGATCGCTCCCGCCGCCTGGGCGCGGGAGACGAGCGCGTCGAGCACCCCCAGCAGCTCGGCATGTCCGGCTCGGATGTCGTCGTTCTCGAGCCAGGCGTCGTCGAGGGCCTCAAACAGCGCCCGGTCGGTCTGCTGTGCGGGGCCGATCGACTCCTCCAGGATCGCGAACAGGGCCTCTCCGGGGTCCTCGTCGGCCATCCGTTCGCGTCCGCGCCCGGCCAGCTCGCTCATTCGCTCGACGACGATCGCCGCGATCAGGTGCTCCTTGGTGGGAAAGTTGCGAAACAGCGTTCCGCGTCCGACCCCGGCGCTCTCAGCAATCTCGCCGACCCCGACCTCGAGACCGCGCTCACAGAACATCTCGGTCGCCGCGGCGATCAGCCGACGCCGGTTGCGCTCGGCGTCGGCCCGCAGCGGCTTGCGCTCAGTCTCCATCGCACCGCGATTGTCCCCCATCGGTGATCCGCCGTGTGCCAAACCGACCGCCGCGTCGCCCTCAGGCCGCCACCGGGACGGCCGCGCGGGAGGAGGCGAGCTCGCGCTCGACATCGCGCATGTGGCTCTTGCGCAGCGCGAACGTCATCAGCAGCGCGCCCGTGGCGAGCATGATCGCCGCGGCCAGGAAGGCGACGTGATATCCCGACACGCGGGCGGCCACCGCAGATCCCGAGTGATCGCGCAGCAGGCCGCTGGTCTGGCTGGCGGCCAGCGTCGAGAGGATCGCCAGGCCGAGCGAGCCGCCGACCTGCTGGGCGGTGTTGAACAGGCCAGAGGCCAGTCCGGCATCCTCGCCGGTGACGCCGCTGGTCCCCAGCAGAGTGATCGGCACGAACGTCAGTCCCATCCCGAGCGACATCGGCACGAGCCCGACCAGCAGATCGCTCACGTAGCTGCCGTGGACCGGCAGCTGGGTCAGCACGAGCATCCCCACCATCGCCAGGGTGATCCCCACCACCGACACGTTACGCAGACCGATCCGCTTGATCAGCTGCTGGGCGAGCACCGCGCCGACCATGATCCCGGCGGTGACCGGAAGGAAGGCCAGGGCGGCCCGCAGCGGGCTGTAGCCGAGGATCTCCTGCACGTACAGCGAGGCGAAGAAGAACATTCCGAACATCGCCGAGGCGACGAGCAACAATGCTGTGTCGGCCACCGCCAGCGCCCGGACCCGGAAGATCGAGAGCCGCATCAGTGGCGCCCGCGTCCGGGCCTCGATCATCAGGAAGCCGGCCAACAGGATGATCCCGACCGCCCCCAGCCCGAGCGTCCGCGGCGAGCCCCAGCCGTAGGTCTGCGCCTTGACGATCGTGTAGACGAGCACGACGAGACCGGCGGTCACGGCGAAGGCGCCGGCAAGGTCAAACGTGCGGTGCGCGACCTCGAGCTTTGACTCCGAGACGAAGCGCAGCGCGAGTAGGACGGTGGCGATGCCGACCGGGACGTTGACGAAGAAGACCCAGCGCCACGAGGCGATGTCGGTGAGAACGCCGCCCATCAGCAGGCCGACGGCCGCGCCGCCGGCGGCGATCGCGCTCCACACGCCGAGCGCCTTGGTGCGGTCATCGCCGTCGGTAAAGGTGGTGGTGACGATCGAGAGGGCCGCGGGGGAGACCAACGCTCCACCGAGACCCTGCAGACCGCGCCCGACGATCAGCATGCCCGAGCTCTGGGCAAAGCCGTTGATCAGCGACGCGACCGAGAACAGCACGACACCGGCCACGAACAGGCGCTTGCGGCCGAGCAGGTCCGCGGCACGGCCGCCGAGCAGCAGGAAGCCGCCGAAGATCAGCGTGTAGCCGTTAATGATCCACTGCAGGTTGGCCGCGGAGAAGTGCAGGCCGCGCTGGACCGAGGGCAGCGCGATGTTGACCACGGTCGCGTCGAGCACGACCATGAACTGCGCCAGACAGGCGATCACCAGGACCAGCCACGGATTGACGGCTCGGGCGCGGCGGGCGGCGGCGGGCGGCGGGGAGATGGTGACGGTGCTCATGCGGGCTCCTTGGCGACGGACGGATGCGGTAATCTGGACCGGCGGGTCCGCTTACGGTAACACAAGCGGACCGCGCGGTCCGTTTCCATTCTGTGAACTGCGTCCTCGTCGCCTCCGGCGGCCCCAGAGCTGAGTGACCGCAGGCCGGGTGCCTGGTGACCCGCTAGCATGCCGCGGGTTCGGAACGAAAAGAAACGAAGCGCTCCGCCGACCGAAGGGCGGAGGAAAGAAGGGAATTACATATATGTCTGACGCCGTCAAGCGCGTCTCCGTCGAGATCGAGGGCACCGAGATCTCCTTCGAGACCGGCAAGCTGGCCAAGCAGGCCTCCGGCGCTGTCGTCGTCCGCTCAGGCGAGACGATGGTCCTCTGTACTGCGACCCGCGGCAACCTGCGTGAGGTCGACTTCCTGCCCCTCACCGTCGATGTCGAGGAGCGGATGTACGCCGCCGGGAAGATCCCCGGCTCGTTCTTCAAGCGCGAGGGTCGCGCCGGCGAGAAGGCGACGCTCACCGCGCGCCTGATCGATCGCCCGATCCGCCCGCTGTTCCCCAAGGGCTGGCGCTATGAGACCCAGCTGGTCGCCCTGCCGATGTCCGTCGACCACCAGCACCCGTACGACATGCTGGCCCTCAACGGCGCCTCCGCGGCGCTGATGATCTCCGATGTGCCCTTCCCGACCCCGGTCGGCGCGGTGCGGATCGGCAAGATCGACGGCAACTTCGTCGTCAATCCTGATGAGGAGCTGCTGCTCGAGAACACCGACCTCGACCTGATCGTGGCCGGCACCGAGGACGCCATCCTGATGGTCGAGGCCGGCGCCAACGAGATCCCCGAGGCCGAGATCCTCGATGCGCTGGACATCGCGCACGAGAACATCAAGAAGCTCTGCCAGGCGCAGCGCGAGCTGGCCGCTCAGGTCGGCAAGGCCAAGGTCGAGGTCGAACTCCCGCAGGTCCACGACGAGCTCTACGAGCAGATCAAGGGCTCTCATGGGTCCGCCCTGGAGACCGCCACCCAGGTCGAGGACAAGCTCGATCGCCAGGACGCCACCAAGGCCGTCGAGACGCAGATCATCGAGCAGTACTCGGGCAGTCCCGAGTCCGAGACCTACGCCGAGTACCGCTCAAACGCCCAGCGGGCGTTTGACAAGCTCGAGAAGACGATGATCCGCGAGCGGATCGCCGTAGCCAAGAAGCGCCCCGACGGCCGCAGCGCCGAGGAGATCCGTCCGATCTCGATCGACGTCGCGGTCGCGCCGCGCACCCACGGTTCGGCGGTGTTCACCCGGGGTCAGACCCAGGCGTTCAGCGTCGCCGCGCTGGGCACCACGCGCGAGGAGATGCGCCTGGACACGCTCGGCCTGGAGACCACCAAGCGCTACTTCCACCATTACAACTTCCCGCCCTTCTCGGTCGGGGAGGCGGGCTTCATGCGCGGCCCCAAGCGCCGTGACATCGGCCACGGCGCGCTCGCCGAGCGCGCCCTGGTGCCGATGATCCCCAGCCAGGAGGACTTCCCGTACACGATTCGCGTGGTCTCGGACATCCTCGAGTCCAACGGCTCGAGCTCGATGGCCTCGGTGTGTGGATCGACCCTCTCCCTGATGGACGCCGGCGTGCCGATCAAGGCGCCGGTCGCCGGTATCGCGATGGGCCTGATCAAGGAGGGTGACGACTACATCATCCTCACCGACATCGCGGGCGTCGAGGACCACCTCGGTGACATGGACTTCAAGGTCGCCGGGACCCGGGACGGGATCACCGCCCTGCAGATGGACATCAAGATCACGGGCGTCACGTTCGAGATCATGCGCGACGCCCTGGCCCAGGCCAAGGTCGCTCGTGAGTTCATCCTCGGCGAGATGAACAAGGTCATCGAGGCGCCCCGCGGCGAGCTGTCGCGCTACGCCCCGGGCATCTCGTCGGTCAAGATCGATCCGGAGAAGATCGGTTTGCTGATCGGCAAGGGCGGCGAGACGATTCGCGCCCTGCAGGAGGAGTTCGAGTCCCAGATCGACGTCAACGACGAGGGCCAGGTTCTGGTCTACGCGTCCAACCGCGAGCTCGGTGACGCGCTCGTGGACCGGATCCGGACGATGACCAAGGAGGTCGAGGTCGGGGATCAGTTCGCCGGCAAGATCGTCAAGACGACCACCTTCGGTGCCTTCGTCGAACTGGCCAAGGGCACCGACGGCCTGCTGCACATCTCCAACGTCGCCCCCGGGCGCCGCATCGACACCGTCGAGGAGGTGCTCAACAAGGGTGACGAGGTCAGCGTCACCGTGGTCGAGGTCGACCGCGAGCGCGGCCGCATCGGTCTGCGTCTGTCCGAGGATCCCGAGATCGAGGGTAAGAACAAGGAAGAGCTGGTGGCGGTCGCCGCTGCCGAGAACAGCCGCTCACGGCCGGATCGTCCGCCGCGACGCGACGGCGAGCGGGGCGGGCGCGACCGCGACCGTGGCCCGCGTGACGGCGGTCGTGACCGTGGCCGCGTGCGCGACCGCGATCCCCGCGGCTAGCTCGCGACGTGCCCGACGAGCATCGCCTGACGACCCTTGAGTCGGGCGTCCGGATCGTGACGGAGGCCATGCCCTCCGTCCGGTCCGTGTCGCTCGGCTTCTGGGTCGGCACCGGCTCACGCCAGGAGTCCGACGCGCAAGCGGGGCTCTCACACCTGCTCGAGCATCTGCTGTTCAAGGGCAGTGCCAAGTACGGCTCGGTGGAGATCGATCAGATCTTCGACGCGATGGGGGCCGAGCTCAACGCCGGCACCGGCAAGGAGACCACCTCGGTCTTCGCGCGGGTGATCGACGATCACCTCGACGACGCCTTCGACGTGATGGCCGACATGGTCTTCCGTCCGCTGCTGGCCGATATCGACTCCGAGCGGGAGGTCATCCTCGAGGAGATCGCGATGTACGAGGACGATCCCCAGGAGAAGGTCTTTGACCTGCTCGGCGAGGCGACGTTCGGCGCCGATCCTCTCGGCCGGGCGATCATCGGCACCGCGCAGGTCGTCTCCGGAACCCCGGCGGCCGACATCGCCCGCTTTCACGCCGAGCGCTACACGCCGGGCAACGTGGTGATCGCAGCCGCCGGCTCGGTCGACCACGATGCGTTCGTCGCCCTGGCCGCGGACCGGATGCCGGCTCCAACCGGCACCGGGGCCACGCGGCTGGGTGCCGACGTGCGCGTGCCGGCGGCGCGGCGTCGCTTTGAGCGCAAGGACACCGAGCAGTTCCACGTCTGTCTGGGCGGCACCGGGCCCTCACGCCACGACGACCGGCGCTTCGCGCTGCGGGTGTTGGACACGATCTTCGGCGGCACGTCGTCCTCGCGCCTGTTTCAGGAGGTGCGCGAGCAGCGCGGGCTTGCCTACGCGGTCTACTCGTTCGTCAGCGCCTACCACGACGTCGGGCAGATCGGGCTCTACGTCGGCACGCGGGCGGACAACCTCGGAGCCGCGATGGAGGTCGTCGCGGCCGAGCTCGAGCGCTGCCGCCGTGAGCCGGCCACCGGCGAGGAGCTGCACCGGGCCAAGGAGAACCTCAAGGGCCGCATCGTGCTCGCACTGGAATCGACCGGAGCCCGGATGAACCGCCTGGGCTCAGAGGTGCTGGCCGGCGCCGAGCTGATCGCGATCGATCAGGTCATCGCCCGCATCGACGCCGTCACGCAGGACGATCTCGCCGCCCTCGCCGACGAGCTGTGGGCGCCCGAGCGGCTCGCCGCCGCGGGCATCGGCCCCGACGCCGAGCGCT
>JALYTU010000451.1 GCA_030854125.1 Actinomycetota bacterium
GCACCAGAGAACGGAGTGCGTCATCCATCGGTCACGACCCTAGCTAATGTGTTGCGCCATGCCCACTGCCGCCGAACTGTTGCAGGATCCCGAGCTGCTGAGAACCGAATGGGATCTCGCGCCGCTCGTCGACGGTGACGCCGCCGGCGGCGTGCAGCGTCAGCTGACCGAAGCCGGCGAGCGGGCCACCGCCTTCGCGCACGCCTACGCCGGTCGGATCGCTGAGCTGGACACGGCAGCCCTGGCCGCGGCGATGCACGAGCTGGCCGACCTGTACGAGCTGATCGGCAAGGCGGGCTCCTACGCCTCGCTGCGGTTTGCGACCGACACCGCCGAGCCGGCCCGTGGCGCGCTGCTCCAGCTCGTGCAGGAGAAGGCGACCGAGATCGAGACGCGGTTGCTGTTCGTCGAGCTCGAATGGGCCGCCGTGCCCGACGCGCAGGCTGAGACGTTGATGGCCGGTGACGAGCTTGTCTTCTGCGCGCACTACCTGCGCAGCGCGCGGCGCTATCGCCCCCACCTGCTGACCGAGCCCGAGGAGAAGATCCTCGCCGAGAAGTCGATCGCCTCCGGGGGCGCCTGGAGCCGTCTGTTCGGTGAGCAGACCGCCGCCATCCGCGTCGCACTCGACGGCGAGCAGCAGTCGCTCGACGTGGCGCTCAGCCGCCTGCAGTCGCCCGACCGCGAGCTGCGCAAGACAGTCGCGCAGGCGGTCACCGAAGCCCTGACCCCCGGCCTGCGCACCCGCGCGTTCATCTACAACACGCTGCTCTACGACAAGTCCGTCGAGGACCGGCTGCGCTCCTACCCCCACTGGCTGGCCGGCCGCAACCTCGCCAACGAGGCGTCCGACGAGTCGGTGATGGCGTTGATCGACGCGGTCCGCGGTCGCTTTGACATCCCCCAGCGCTGGTACCGGCTCAAGGCTCAGCTGCTCGGTCTGAAGCGGATCGCCGACTATGACCGGGCCGCTCCCGTGCTCCCCCAGGAGATCACCTTCTCCTTCGGTGACGCGCGCGAGCTGGTGCTTGACACCTACCACGCGTTCTCGCCAGAGGCCGGCGCGCTGGCCAAGCGCTTCTTTGACGAGCGCTGGGTCGACGCTCCGGTCCGCGAGCACAAGCGCGGCGGCGCCTTCTGCTCCTACACGGTGCCCAGCGTCCATCCGTACGTGATGCTCAACTTCACCGCCCGGCGCCGCGACGTGCTGACGATGGCCCACGAGCTCGGCCACGGCCTGCACGCCGCGCTCGCCCAGCCCCAGGGCGTCTATCACCACTCCACCCCGCTGACCCTCGCCGAGACCGCATCGGTGTTCGGCGAAACGCTCGTGTTCGGACGGCTGCTGGAGGCGACTCGCAGCGACGACGACCGGCTGAGTCTGCTCGCCGAGCGAATCGACGGCGGCGTGGCCACCGTGTTCCGGCAGATGGCGATGAACCGCTTCGAACATCTCGTCCACACCCGCCGTCGGAACGAGGGTGAGCTGTCGGTGGACCGGATCAACGCCTCGTGGGTCGAGTCCCAGGAGGAACTGTTCGGCGACTCGGTCGAGATCACCGAGGGCTATCACTCGTGGTGGAGCTACGTGCCCCACTTCATCAACACCCCGGGGTACGTCTACGCCTACTCCTACGGCCAGCTGCTCGCGATGTCCGTCTACCAGCGCTACGTCGAGGAGGGTGAGAGCTTCGTGCCCCGCTACCTGCAGCTGCTTGCCGCCGGTGGCTCGCGCGGCCCCGAGGAGCTGGCCGCGATCGTCGGCATCGACCTCACCGACCCGGGATTCTGGGATTCGGGCCTGCAGCTGATCGACGATCAGCTCACCGCGGCCGAGGAGCTCGCGGCCCGGCGCTGATCAGCGGGCTCGCGCTGGTGCGCGCGGGGGTCAGTGGTGCTGACGGGTGCCGGCGCTAGTCGGCCGGCGGGTGCGACCGCGCTCCTGGTGGCGCGCGACGACCTGGGCGATCAGCTTGAGGATCTGATCGACTCCCGTCGCCTTCGCCTCACCGCTGGCAAAGGCCGCCTGCCAATCCTTGACCGTGCCCTTGGTGGCGAGCTCGTTGAAGCGGGGGCGCTGCACCGTCAGAGTCACCTTGGAGTCCGAGGCGACGTCCTTGCTGATCTTCGGCCCGGGCAGCTCGACCCGGTACAGCTGAATGTCGTGGCGCGCCTGCAGCTCCAGGCCGATGACGAGCTTGAGCGGCGCGAGCGCGGGCACTTCGTCCAGGAACCGCGTGACCGCGGTCTCGATCAGGTTCTTGGTGTCAGCGGCGGAGGCCAGGCGGTTGAGTCTACGGTGCCGTGCGACCCGACAGCGAGACCCCGCCGTCGTAGCCCGACACGTGGACTGAGCCGGTGCGATCGATCGCGGCATGGACGGTCGGCTGGCTGGCACCGCTGACGGCGGCAAACGTGGCCGCGGCCGCGAGCATCAGCGCCGCGATCACGGCGAGCAGGCGGAGGTTGATCGGGGTGTGAGTGATGGATGCGGACATTGATCGGTTTCCTTTCGAACGGGATCAGATCTTGTGTCGTTGCAGCAGCTTGCGGCCGATGACCATGCGCTGGATCTCTGACGTGCCCTCGCCGATCAGCAGCAGGGGCGCGTCGCGGTAGAGGCGCTCGATCTCGTACTCCTTGGAGTAGCCGTAGCCACCGTGGATGCGCAGGCACTCCTCGACGCAGAAGCGGCCGGCCTCCGACGCGAACAGCTTGGCCATGCCCGCCTCGATGTCGGACCGGTCACCGGCGTCCTTGAGGCGGGCGGCGCGCTGCGTGAGCAGCCGGGCCGCGTCGACCTGAGTGGCCATGTCGGCGAGCTTGAACTGGATTGCCTGATGCTCGGCGATCGCCTTGCCGAACGTCTTGCGCTCCTGGCTGTACTTCAGCGCCAGCTCCAGGGCGCGCTGGGCGATGCCGACGCCGCGGGCGGCGACGTTGACCCGGCCGAGCTCCAGCGCGTCCATCATCTGGCCGAAGCCCCGGTTCAGACCGGCCTCCTCGCCGCCGAGGATGCTGTCGGCGGGCGTCGTATAGCCGTCGAACACCAGCTCGGTGGACTCGACGCCCTTGTAGCCCATCTTCTTGATCGGCGGCGGGACGGTCAGGCCGGCGTAGTCGCCGGTGTTCTCGCTGACGCCCGCCTCCTTCTCGCAGACGAAGCAGGTCATGCCCTTGTAGCGGGGGTCAGCACTGGGGTCGGTCTTGACCAGCGTGAACACGAGCGTCGAGCGCAGCCCGTTGGTGACCCACATCTTCTGCCCGTTGATCTCGTACTTGCCGTCGTCGAGCTTCTTGGCTGAGGTCTTGATCGCCTGCACGTCGGAGCCGAGCTCGGGCTCGGACAGGGAGAAGGCAGCGCGGATCTCTCCGGTGGCCATCTTGGGCAGGTACTTCCGCTTCTGCTCGTCGGAGCCGAACTTCATCAGCAGGTAGGAGCCGATGAAGTGGGTGTTGACGATGCCCGAGATGCTGATCCAGCCGCGGGAGAGCTCCTCGACGATCATCGCGTAGGTCGTCAGGTC
>JALYTU010000027.1 GCA_030854125.1 Actinomycetota bacterium
GCCGGGCCCACGCCGGGCGGTCCCGGGTCAGCCAATCGCCCCCCGGGCGCCCCCGGGTCCGGTGATCAGCCGCCTGGACCCGGAACGCCGGGTGAGGGCGGCCCGGCTCAACGCAGCGGGCGGCTCTGGATCCCCGGTCAGTAACGCGGGCGGTCGGCCGTAGCGGCATCCGTTCGATCCACCCGCTAGACTCGCCGCGTCTGTTCCAGGGCCTCCGCACCTCCTCGCGGCGGCCCTTTGCACGTTGTTGACCCGCGCGGCCACCGCGCCTCGAACTGAGCTTCCTCGGAGGACGTCTTGTCTAGCTTTCTGACGCACCACGGCGTCGTGATTGCGCTCGTGTGCGCACTCGCCGCCATCGTCTATGGCGCCGTGACCTCGCGGTCGCTACTGGCGCTCTCGCCCGGCAACGAGCGGATGCGCTCGATCTCGGCCGCGGTCCAGGAGGGCGCGTCGGCGTACCTCAATCGTCAGTACACGACGATTGCCGGCGTCGGCGTGGTCCTGTTCATCATCCTCATCCCGCTGCAGAACATCCGGGTGGCGATCGGCTTCGCGGTTGGTGGCCTGCTCTCGGCTGCGGCCGGGTACGTCGGTATGAACGTGTCCGTCCGGTCCAACGCCCGTGTCGCCGAGGCGGCGCGCGGTGGCGTCTCCAAGGCACTCGACGTCGCCTTTCGCGGCGGTGCGGTCACCGGCATGCTCGTGGTCGGCCTGGCGCTGATCGGCGTCGCCGGCTACTACGGCGTCCTCACCTTCATCGCCGGAGAGAGTCCCCGTCACGCGATCGACGCCCTGATCGGGCTCGGCTTCGGTGGTTCGCTGATCTCGGTCTTCGCGCGACTCGGCGGCGGCATCTTCACCAAGGGCGCCGACGTCGGCGCGGACCTGGTGGGCAAGATCGAGGCCGGCATCCCCGAGGACGACCCCCGCAACCCCGCGGTGATCGCCGACAACGTCGGCGACAACGTGGGGGACTGCGCCGGCATGGCCGCGGACCTGTTCGAGACCTACGCGGTCACCGCCGTCGCGGTGATGCTGCTGGGCGTGCTGACCTTCAGCCAGACCACGAAGGTTGCCCTCTTCCCGCTCGTCCTGGGCGGCGTCTCGATCATCGCGTCGATCATCGGGACGTTCGCGGTCAAGTCCAAGACCGGCAACGTCGAGCGGGCCCTCTACCAGGGACTGATCGTCTCCGGCGGCCTTGCCGCGCTCGTGTTCATCCCGGTGACCTACTGGCTGATGCGCGGACTGACCGGCCAGAGCGGTGGCGCCGCGCCGGCGTGGTGGCACTACTACCTGTGCGCGCTGATCGGCCTCGGCGTGACCGCGCTGCTGTTCGTCATCACCGACTACTACACCTCGACCCGGTTCGCGCCCGTCAAGTCGACGGCCCGTGCCTCGCAGACGGGACACGCGACGAATATCATCCAGGGTCTGGCCCAGGGCTATCAGGCCACCGCGCTGCCCGTGATCGTCCTTGCGCTCGGCATCTTCGGCGCCTGGAAGCTCGGCCACGGGATCTACGGCATCGGGGTCGCCGTCATGTCACAGCTGTCGCTGTGCGGCCTGATCGTCGCCCTGGACGCCTTTGGCCCGATCACCGACAACGCGGGAGGCATCGCCGAGATGGCCGACCTGCCCGAGGAGGTCCGCAACGTCACGGACCCGCTGGACGCCGTGGGCAACACGACCAAGGCGGTCACCAAGGGCTACGCGATCGGCTCCGCCGCGCTCGCCGCGCTGGTGCTGTTCAACGCCTTCGAGCAGGAGCTGGCAGCGAGCAACCACGGGCAGCTCGTCAACTTCACGATTGGCAACCCGCCGGTGCTGATCGGTCTGCTGGTCGGCGGGATGATGGTCTACCTGTTCGCCGCCCTGTCGATGGAGGCCGTCGGCCGCGCCGGCGGCGCCGTGGTCGAAGAGGTCCGCCGCCAGTTCCGCGAGAAGCCCGGGATCATGGATGGCACCGAGCAGCCCGAATACGGCACGTGCGTGGACATCGTCACCAAGTCGGCACAGCGCGAGATGATCCTGCCCGCGCTGATCCCGATCGTGTTCACGGTGATCGTCGGCGTGATCAGCGTCGAGGCGCTCGGCGGGCTGTTGATCGGCGTGATCGTGGTCGGCGTCTTCGTGGCGATCTCGATGACCGCCGGCGGTGGGGCCTGGGACAACGCTAAGAAGCTGATCGAGGACGGCGCGTACGGCGGTAAGGGGTCGGAGGCCCACGCGGCCGCGGTTACCGGCGACACCGTCGGCGACCCCTTCAAGGACACCGCCGGTCCGGCGATCAACCCGATGATCAAGGTGGCCAACATCGTTGCCCTGCTGATCATCCCGCTGATCACCTGAGGTCGGTGTGAGTGCGCGGGACGGGCGTGGGTGCGCCGTCCCGCCGGGCCAGGGGTAGGGTGGCTGAGGTGCGTTGCGTCTTGTCAGGGTTCTACGACTGGCCCGGGCGGCACTCGCACCCCCGCCCGTCCCAGTCGGCAGCTGTGATGGTGACCACGGTGCTCTTGGTGCTGGCTGTTGTGGGGTGCGGGGGGAGTCCGGGGCGGTCGTCCTCGTCGTCTTCGGGGGCGACCTCGTCCTCCGCTGCGACGTCGGCTGCCGCCGTTCTGCCACCGGTGTGTGCGCCGGCGGCTCGCACCGTGATCGGGCACGCGTTCGGGACGCTCGTGACCGAGCGGCGGGGGGAGTCCGGGCAGGCGACTCCGCAGTGCGTGTTCCACGGGGGTCACCGGGTCCGGGTCACCGTGCTGGTGGATGGTTTTGCGCAGCCCTATCAGCGGCTGGAGCGGACGCAGATCGAGGACGCCCAGCAGTTCGGGACCTCCCGGCTCGAGGCGGTTCCCACGCCAATCGGTCATCTCGGGATCGATGCGTACTGGTTTCCCACTGAGCGCAAGGTGATGACGACCGAGGGCCGGCGCCTGATCTCGGTGTTCGTGGGCGGGGGCGGGCTTGCGGCGCGGCGTGCCCGGACGCTCGGAATCGCCGTCGCACGCGTATATCTGGGCGCCAACGATCCCAGGGCCGCTGACCCGAACGGAGCCTGAGACGCGCCACCGCCGGGCCGCAGCGGCCGGGCGGCGCGCCCTGAGGTCACCGAGCCGCCTGGCTGCCTGAGCCACCGCTACGCTGGCTCGCCATGCCACTGTCGGTCGAGGTCGGGCTGTTCTTGTCGGTGCTGACCGCGCTCGGGTCGGTGGCTGGCTTTCTCTACAAGTTCCGGGGCGCCCGCGAGGCGCCGGCGGTGGAGCTGTCGCATCCGCTGCGCAGCACCGCGGAGTTGTTTCGCTCACCGCTGTACGCCCTTGGGATCGTGATCGCCTTCTGCTCATGGGGGGTGCACGTGGGCGCGCTCGCGCTGGCGCCGATCTCGCTCGTGCAGTCGGTCATCGCGGGCGGGCTCGTGCTGCTCACCGTGGTCGCCGACCGGCTGTTCGGCATCGAGGTCACGCGCCGGGAATGGATCTGCGTCGGGCTGACCGCGGCCGGGCTGGCCTTTTTGGCCGCGACCCTGAGCGGGGACGGCAACAGCGCCCACTCCCGCTATCCGCCGGGTGCGCTGGCCGTGTTTCTGATCGTCGTAGCCGGCGCCGGCTGCCTGCTGGCCCTCAATCCACGATCCCCGCTCAGTCGTCGACGGCCACGTTCGCGCCGCCGTTCCCCGGCGGTGTCGGTCATGACCCCACCGGCGCCCGGCGGGGCCGCCCTGGCCGTGTCGGCCGGTCTGCTGTGGGCGGCGTCGGATACGTCGATCAAGGCGCTCAGCTCTCATCTGGGGCAGCTCGGAATCGGCGTGGTCATCCATCCGCTCGCCTTCGTGATCCTTATCGCCTCGCTCGTCGGACTGCTGATCTCGGCTCGCAGCCTGCAGTTGGGCGATGCGGTGCCGATGATCGCCCTCACCTCGGCGGCCGCCAACCTGACGACGATCGCCGCCGGGCCGATCGTGTTCGCCGAGCCGCTGCCCGCCAGTGACCTGGGTGTGGCCGTGCGGTTGCTGGCCTTCGGCTGCGTGATCGTCGCCGCCGCGCTGACTCCACCACCCGCCGCCGACCGCGCTTCCGGTCCGCCCGCCGCCACACCGGGCGAGGGGAGCGCATTGACCGGCGCAAGGACCTAGAGTTCGGGCCATGTACATCCTGATCGTGGGTGCTGGGCGGGTCGGCTCGGCGGTGGCCAAACGTGCGCTCGAGGCCGGACACCAGGTTTCGGTGCTGGACAGCGACCCGCTGTCGCACGAGCGGCTGGACAAGGACCAATCCACCAGCTGGGAGGACGCGGGCGGCGAGTTCACCGTCGGCGCGGCCCTGGAGATCGACGGCCTGGTCGCCGCCGGCATCGAGAAGGCCGACGTATTCATGGCCGCCACACGCGGCGACAACACCAACCTCGTCATCGCCCAGCTCGCCCAGCGCCGCTTCAACGTGCCGCGGGTGGTGGTCCGGGTGGCTGATCCGGCGCGCGCCAGCTGGTATGCCGAGCAGGGCCTGATCACCATCTGCCCCACCCAGCACGCCATCGATCAGGCCGAGCGAGTCGTGCTCACGCGCTGAAGGGAGTCCTGCACCTATGTACGTGATCATCGCCGGAGCCGGCAAGGTGGGGTGGAACCTCGCCCGTGAGCTCATCGCCAAGGACCGTGAGGTCACCCTGATCGAGTCTGAGCACCGTCGCTACCGGACGGTCGTCGAGGAGCTCGAGCACTCCGTCCAGTACGGCGACGCCACAGAGCTGTGGATTCTTGAGCGGGCCGGTATCCAGCGGGCCGACCTCGTGATCGCGGTGACCGGCGACGACGAGGACAACATCCTCATCTGCCAGGTCGCCAAGGAGAAGTACGGCTGCGAGCGGATCGTCGCCCGGGTCAATAACCCTCGCAATCTCGCCCACTTCAAACTGCTCGGCGTGCAGCCCGCGGTGTCGGCCACGGACCTGATCCTGCGGCTGATCGAGCACGAGGTCCCCGAGTACGGACTCGTCCAGCTGCTCGCGCTCGAGGAGGAGCATCTCGAGATCATCGAGCTGGAGGTCGGGGCGGGCTCCCCGGCGGCGGGTTGCAAGGTGCAGGACGTCACCCTGCCGGATGGCTCGCTGATCATCTCGGTCCTACGCGACGGCACCGGCTTCGTGCCCAAGGCCGATTCGATCATCAATGCCGGCGATCAGGTTCTGCTGATCCTCGATCCCGGCCTCGAAGGCGAGATCACCCCCCGTTTCGCGTCCAACGGGTCTGATCCGGCCGCGTCGGCGTAGGCGTCGGTCATGGCCGACCGCACCGTCGACTTCCTGCTCATCGGCGGGGGCCTGGCCTCGGCCAATTGTGCCCGCTGGCTGCGGCGCCGGGGCGCCGAGGGCTCGATTCTGCTCGTCGGCCGCGAGCCCGACCTGCCCTATGACCGCCCGCCCCTGTCCAAGGGATATCTGCGCGGCTCGGAGGACCGCGCCGGCGCCCTCGTCCATGACGCGGACTGGTACGCCGATCAGCAGATCGAGGCCCTGACCCGGACGTCGGCGATGAAGCTCGATCTCGCGGCGCGGACGGTCAAGCTGTCGGACAAGCAGGAGGTCGGCTTCGGTCAGGCGCTGCTGGCCACCGGGGCCAACGTCCGGCGCCTGAACGTCCCGGGGGCCGAGCTGGAGGGCATCCACTATCTGCGGACGTTCGGCAACAGCGACGCGATCCGCGAGGACGCGGCCGGCAAGCGGGTCGTCCTGATCGGCGGCAGCTACATCGCCGGCGAGGTGGCCGCCTCGCTGACCGAGATGGGCAGCCAGTGCACGCTGGTGATGATGGAGTCCGTCGTGCTCAGCCGCCAGTTCGGGACCGAGGCGGCCGGCTTCTTCCATGAGCTGCTCAGGTCCCACGGGATAACAATCTTCGGCGACGACGAGCTTGATTCGTTCGCAGGGGCTGACGGCCGGGTGACCACGGTGATCACCAAGTCCGGGCGCGAGATCGAGGCCGACGCCGTCGTGATCGGCGTCGGGGTCGGCGCCGACGTGATGCTCGCCCGCGGTGCCGGACTCGAGCTCGGCGAGACGGGCGGCATCCGCGTCGACGCCCAGCTGCAGACCGGGACACCAGGGGTGTTCGCAGCCGGTGACGCCGCGGAGTACGAGAGCGTCATCCACGGCGGGCGCCGAATCCGCGTCGAGCACTGGGACGTCGCCTTCAATCAGGGCAAGGCCGTCGCCCAGAACATGCTCGGCGCTGGCGCCGACTACGACGTAGTGCCCTATTTCTTCTCTGACCTCAGTGATTGGGCGGGGATCGAGTACGTCGGCCCGGCTCGTGAGTGGGATCTGGAGGTGATCCGCGGCTCGATCGACGCGGGCGCGTTCACCGTCTTCTACCTCCACGAGGGCGGCATGGCCGGTGCCCTGACCGTCGGGCGCTCGGAGGATCTTCAGCTCGCCCGGCGGCTGATCGCCTCCGGCGAGAGGGTCGGCGACCGGTCAGCGCAGCTGGCTGATCTGTCGGTCGATCTCGACACGCTCTAGCTCACTCGCCCGAGGGTGGGCAGCTGCCGGGCAAGGACTCGAACCTTGATAACCAGCTCCAGAGGCTGGCGTCTTGCCATTAGACGACCCGGCAATGGCCACCAGAGGATAGCCCCGGGAATCGGATTCCGTCCGGCGATCATGCGAACATATGTTCGCGACAAATCAACGTCGACAGCGCATCGGCGCGAAGGCCCGCGACGTGGGCGGCGAAGGCGCCTACGGATCGATGAACCCCGCCGGCTGTTTGGTGAAGCCGGCGGTGACCGCCGCAAGCTGGTTCGGTGAGCCGAGCAGGCCGAGCTGGAGCTCGGCCTCGAGCGCGAGGCTGTCGGCGGCGGGTGAGGTCCACATCTCGTCGTACAGACGCTTGGCGGCCCGGACGGCATCCGGGGAACGCCCGGCGATCTCGGCCGCCAGTTCGCGGGCGGCCGCGAGGGGATCCTCGGCGACTCGGGTGACCAGCCCGAGCTCGGCAGCCTCCGTGCCCGAGACAATCCGCCCGGTGTAGGTGAGCTCCTTGGCGAGATCAAGGCGCACGAGCCGGGGGAGAGTGCGAGTGATCGCCATGTCGGGCACCAGGCCCCATTTGACCTCCATCACCGACATGCGCGCGTCGGGGGTCGCGATCCTCAGGTCGGCGCCGAGGGCGATCTGCAGGCCGCCGCCAAGGACGTTGCCGTGCAGCGCCGCGATCACCGGGACGGGGACGCGCAGCCAGTCGTAGGCGGCGCGCTGAAACCAGTTGGGCGACTCGCCGCGCAGCGGATCCAGGAGTGCGTCGGTGCCGTTGCCCTGGGAGGCCATGATGCCGGCGATGTCCAGGCCCGAGCAGAAGCTCGGCCCGTCGCCGTGCAGAACGACCGCTCGCACGCCGCTTTCGGTGCGCAGGCGCTCCGCGGCGCCGATGATGCCGTCGAACATCGGGAGGTCAAGCGCGTTGTGCTTGTCGGGACGGGTGAGGGTGACGACCGCCACGTGATCGGCGATCTCGATCCGAACCCGGTCCGCGGCGACGGCGGCCGGCTGACCCGATGAGATCATGCCCGGGACGCTACCCCTCTGCGGGTATGACCGCATCGCCGACCCGGACCGCATCGCCGACCCGGACCGCTCCGGGCGACACGACCTCGCCGTAGATCCCGAACGGCAGCGGCTCGGTGCTGTCCAGATCCCGGCGGTAGGCGCCGAGCACGTCCAGGGTCGGCAGCGTCACCTCGCCGCTGTCGGGGTCCCGGCTGGTGGTCAGACAGCGCCCCACGTGCCCATTGACGGCCACGACCGCCGACCCGATCCGCACCTGCCGCCCCACCCAGCCGTCCTCGGCGTGGGCCTCGACGCTGTCGACCTCGATCAGCATCCGAAACCGCCGCGCGTCCACGGACGGCTCACCGGCCTCATGGGCCAGCCGGGCCAGCGACGCCTGCGAGATCACCGACACACCGCCCTCGCGTCCGCGGTCGACGCCCCGCTCCGGCTCCGCCAGCCGGACCGCACGGCCGAGGTGGTCAGACAACGCGGCCGCCCACGGACCCTGCAATAACCGTGCCGCGCATGCATGCGAGAAGAAGCGAATCTCCTGCGGCTCGCCATGGGCCACCGGGGCCGCCACCGACGACCCGTCCGGAAAACTCAGACCCAGCTCCCCGGCCACGGAGTCAAACCAAGCCGCGACGGTCTGCAGTGAACCGAGCATCTTGCCGTTGAGCATCCGGCCGCGCTCGTCGATCACGCAGAAGCGCCGGTTGTCGCGCGCGCCCTCTCCGACCAGCTCGATCGCGTCCACGGCCTGCAGCCGCAGCGCCTTGACCGGGGTCACCGCCAACCGGGTGACCGTGATCGCGTCGCTCACGCCGCGGCCTGCTCGGCCCAGTCGCGATACAGCTGCCAGTAGCGCCCCTGGGCGGCGAGCAGCTCGTCATGGTTGCCTGACTCGACGATCTGCCCGTGTTCCATGACCAGGATCCGCGAGGCGTGGCGGATCGTCGACAGGCGGTGGGCGATCACGATCGAGGTGCGCCCCGCGACCAGCCGGCGCAGCCCGTCCTCGATCAGGCTCTCGGTGTGCACGTCCACGTTGGAGGTCGCCTCGTCGAGCACGAGGATCCGCGGATCGGCGACCAGCGCCCGGGCGAAGGCCACCAGTTGCCGCTGGCCGGCGGATAGCTGCACGCCACGCTCGCCGACCTGGGTGTCATAGCCATCCTGCAGCGCGGTGATGAATGCGTGAGCGCCGACCGCGCGGGCGCCGTCGCGGACCTGCTCGTCGGTCGCGCCGGGACGCCCGAAGGCGATGTTCTCGCGCACCGTCCCGCTGAACAGAAAGCCCTCCTGGGGCACCATGCCCATCTGCGAGCGCAGCGAGCCTGAGGTCACCGAGCGCAGGTCGTGCCCGTCCACGAGGATCGCCCCCTCGGTGGGGTCATAGAAGCGTGCCACCAGCTTGGCGAAGGTCGACTTGCCGGCTCCCGTCTCCCCGACCAGTGCCAGCGTCTCCCCAGGCGCCACCACGAGGTCGATGTCGCGCAGTGCCCACGGCGAGTCCGGATCGGCGCCGTAGCGGAAGGAGACGCCGTCAAAGCGCAGCTCCCCGCGCACCCGCGGCAGCTCGATCGCATCGAGTGCGTCGGCGATCTCGGGCTCCTCGTTGAGCAGGTTGAAGATCTTGTCCAGTGCCGCCATCCCCGACTGATAGGTCGTGTAGAGCTGGGAGAGCTGTTGGATGGGGTCGAAGAAGTTGTTCAGCGCAGCGATGAACGCGAACACGACGCCGGTCGAGGTGTGACCGTTGATTGCCTCAATCCCACCGATGACCAGGATCTCGACCGTAACCAGCGCGGACAGCAGCTCGACGGCGGGGAAGTAGGCGGCGTTGAGCCGCACGGTGGTCATGTTGGCCTCGAGGTTCTCGTCGTTGAGCTCGCGGAAGCGCCGCAGGTGCTGGCGCTCCTGGCCGAAGGCGCGCACGACCCGGATTCCCGACAGCGTCTCCTGCAGGTAGCCGGTGATCGACGCGATCTTCTCCCGCGTCAGCCGGTAGGCGTCGGCGGAGGCGATCCGGAACAGCAGCCCGCCGATCCCCAGCAGGGGCAGCACGATGAAGGTCAAGAGCGCGAGATGGAAGTCGAGCACGAGCAGGATCACCACGACCCCGATCAGGGTCAGGCTGGACTGGATCAGCGTCGCCAGCCCGTCCTCGACGAGCTGATCGAGCGCTTCGACGTCGTTGGTCATCCGCGAGATGATCACCCCGGCGCGGTTACGCGAGTAGAAGCCGATCGACAGCCGCTGCAGGTGGGTGAAGAGCTTGATCCGCAGATCCTGCAGCGCCCGCTGCCCGACCCAGCCGACCAGATAGGTCTGCGCCCAGGTGGCCAGCCCGTAGATGACCGCCGAGGCCAGGAAGGCGACCACGACCAGGTCCAGCGTGCCGACGTCGTGGTGGCGGATACCGTCGTCGATCGCGATCTTGGCCAGCGGGGCGGGCGCCAGCGTCGCGACCGTGGCCAGCACGAGCGCGGTGAACATGGCCGACACGCGCAGCTTGTAGGGCGCCAGCAGCTCGGCCAGACCGCGCAGCTTGCGTCCGCGGCCACCGGTCTCACGCAGCCGGCGGCGCAGCTCCATACCCCGGGCGGATGTGCTCATAGCCCCGCTCGCATCGGCTCACGCTCGGTCTCGAGCGGCTTGCGGTTCAGGAACACCTGGTCGGGCATGCCCTTCTCGACGATCTCGCGATACAGCGGCGAGCTTTCGAACAGCTCGGCGTGGGTGCCGTCAGCGGCGACCCGGCCGTCCTCGAGCACGATGATCCGCTGCGCGAGGGCGATCGTCGACAGGCGGTGCGCGATCACGAAGGTGGTGCGATCGGCGAGCACCTCGCCCAGCGCTGTCTTGATCTCCTGCTCGGTCGAGGCGTCGACCGACGAGGTGGCGTCATCGAGGATCAGGATCCGCGGATCGGCGAGGATCGCCCGGGCGATCGCGATCCGCTGACGCTGGCCGCCGGACAGGGTCAGCCCGCGCTCCCCGATCCGGGTGTCATAGCCCTTGGGCAGGCGCTGGATGAAGTCCTCGGCCTGGGCGGCGCGGGCGGCGCGCACGACCGCCTCGCGGGGGGCGTCGGGGTGTGCGTAGGCGATGTTTTCGTGCACGCTGGCCGAGAACAGGAACGGGTCGTCGTTGACGATCGCGATCGCTGAGCGCAGGCTGGCCAGCTGCACCGAGCGCACGTCGGCGCCGTCGATCTCCACTGATCCGGCGCTGACGTCGTACAGGCGCGGCAGTAGCTGCACGAGCGCGGACTTGCCCGAGCCCATCGCGCCGACGAGCGCGACCGTCTGGCCGCCCGGAATCTCGAGCGAGATGTCCGAGAGCGCCGGCCGGTTCGCTCCCGCGAAGGTCAGACCGGTGTTGCGCAGGACGACGCGACCGTCTCCCGCGGGGAGCGCGGGAGCGTCCGGTGGCGAGACGATCTCGGGCTCACGATCGAGGATCTGAAAGATCCGCGCGCCGGACGCGGTTGAGCGCTGGGCGGAGCCGAGCATGTAGCCGAGCGTCCGCATCGGGGAGATCAGCATCAGCAGGTAGGCGTAGAACGCGGTGAACGAGCCGACGCTGAGCGTGCCGTTGATCACCTCGCGCCCGCCGATGAGCAGGATCGCGGCGAGACCCAGGTTGGGCAGGAAGCTGATCAGCGGCGTGTACAGCGCCTGAATCCGGGTCGCCCGCACCTGCTGGGTGAAGACGCGGCCGGTGGTGAGTTCGAAGCGCTCGAGCTGGCGCGCCTCCTGTGCGAACGCCTTGACCACCCGGACGCCGGACACGTTCTCCTCGGCATCGGCAGTCAGCTCGGCGATCCGCTGCTGGGCCTCCTGCATCGCCGGCCGCGAGACGCGGCCGTAGCGGTGCGCGATCAGCACCACAAAGGGAACCGGGGCGAGCGAGATCGCGGCCAGCGCGGGCTGAAGGATGAACATCGCCACCCCGGCGAGCAGGATCGTGACCAGCGACTGGGCGATGAAGATCAGCCCGTAGCCGAGAAAGAAGCGCACCGACTGCAGGTCGACGGTCGCCCGGGACATCAGCTGGCCGGTCTGCTGGCGATCGAAGAAGGAGAGCTCCAGGCGCTGCAACTGGCCGTAGATCCGGTTGCGCAGGTCGAGCTCGACGCCGAGTGACACCTGCCCGGCGACGAGCCGGCGCAGCACGCTGAGCACGAGCCGGACCAGGCCGGCGGCGGTGATCGCGACGGCCAGCACCACGAGCTCGTGGTGATTGTGGGCGCGCACCGCGTTGATGGCCAGGCCGGTCAGGTACGGGATCAGGACCGTGCCGCCGAGCGCCCCGAAGGCGAGCAGGAACGACCAGATGACGCCCTTTCGATACGGACGCAGGAAGCCGAGCAGACGCCAGAATATCCCCATGCTTCAGAAAGGATAGGAGGTGGCCGCGGGCGGGCCCGGAGCGTTGCGCGCCGGCGGCCTGGGCTCCGATCATGGGACCGTTGACCTGCGCGCCGGCGAGGCGTTTGCCATCACCATTGACAACGCGACCCTGACCAGGAGGCCCTGACCGCATGAACCCGATCACGCCAGACGACCCCGAGCGCGAGCAAACCTCCCTCACCCCTGACAACCCCGAGCGCGAGCAGAGCTCGATCACCCGCCGGCGCTTCGTCGGCGGGGCGATCGCCACCGGCGCCGCCGCCGGTCTGCCCGCGGCCGCGAAGGCCCGGGCCCGTCGTCACAAGCCCAAGCCAAAGCCCACGCACCACAAGCCGGCCAATACGCCACTACGCGCCGACGTGGTCGTGATCGGGGCCGGCCTGGCCGGGCTGAGCGCCGCGCGGGCGCTGCGCGCCGCCGGGCGATCGGTGATCGTGCTCGAAG
>JALYTU010000452.1 GCA_030854125.1 Actinomycetota bacterium
CTACCGGATGCGACGCTACGACGCCGCCCAACGCGCCAACGGAGGGAGTGCTATGGTCGCGTGACCCTGAGCTGTGCACTTTTCGTGCTCAACTCTGTGCACCTTTCGTGCTCTCCTACAGGCCGGCAAGCGCGATCAGGCGTCGCACGGCTGCAGGCTGGCGCGCGACGTCGATGCCGTTGACGCGGAGCGTGCCCGCATCCGGACGGAGTAGCGTGGCGACGAGGTTGACAAAAGTCGTCTTGCCGGCCCCGTTCGGGCCGAGCAGCGCCATGACATGGCCGGGCTGCATGGTCAAGTTCAGCCCGTCCAGAGCACGGGTCTTGCCGAACCGCTTGACGAGGCCGGCCGCCTCCAGTGTGAAGGTCACCTCTAACACCATCCTTTTGATTCTTCCCTAACGCTGATGTGTGAGATACTAGACTAACGCCGTTAGAGACGCAAGCCCAACCAAGAAGGCCGACCACCCTGGCTCAGACAACGGAGGACCGATCTGTGGGCCGTCAAGAGACGGAGGCATCCGGGCTCAATCGCGAAGCGGTTGTCCAGGCAGCGATCGCGCTGCTCGACAGCGTCGGTGTCGATGGCCTGTCCATGCGTGCGCTCGCCGACCGCCTCGGAGTCAAGGCCGCCTCGCTGTACTGGCACCTGCGCGACAAGGATCAGCTCCTCGACTTGGTTGCCGAATCAGTGCTCGACCAGGTCACGGTGCCCGTCTCGCCGCGCTCGTGGCGCTCCCAGATCGCTACGGCGTGCGACGAGCTGGCGCAGTTCCTCGGGGAGCACCGTGGCGCCGCGACTGTCGTGCTCGGCTGTCTTCCGGTCGTGCTGCGCAGCCGCCTGGCCCGCGATGTAGCCGGGCTGCTTGAGGCAGAGGGCCTCCAAGCGTCGGAGATCGCGGCCTTCGCGTTGGTGGTCGAAGCCGCGGCGTCAGCCTTCATCACGCCAAACCGCGCCACCCGCCGTCGTGGCGGCCAGGTCATGACCCTCGCCATCGACTCCGGCTCATGGCGCGTCCTGGTTCGAGCCGCCGCCCGGGGTGCGGTCGACCTCGCGACCTCGGTTGGTGGAGGGGGTGCGGCCTCGGTCGAAGTCCGGCCAGACAGCCTGGTGCTCGTCAAGAATCGACGTGGCGGCAACCATGGCGCGGTCGAGCTCAACCCCGACTACACGTGGTACTTCAAGATTCATGGCGGGACCTGGAACACGGTCCTCGACCTGAGCGCGCTGAGCGTCAGCGGCATCGAGCTGGACAGCGGCGCCGGGAATGTGACCTGCACATTGCCGGCCCCGAGCGGCGTGGTCCCGATCCGCGTCAACAGCGGCATCGTCGGCGTCACGATGCACCGGCCCCGCAACACCGCGGTCCACGCGGTCGTCTCCTCGGGGTCGGTCAAGGTCCGCTTGGACGACAAGCCGATCAGGGCGGTGACGTCGGACGTCCAGTGGGATTCACCAGGGGCAGTGCGCAGCCCGGATCGCTATGACCTCACCGTGGACAGCGGCTGCGTTCGGGTGACCATGGACACGGCCGCGCCAAGCGCTCCCCGGGTGGGTCGGCCGGCGTCAGCGATGGTCGATGATGCAGCCGCCTTGCGTGCGGACGAGGGCGTCAGCCTCCTGCTCGACGGCATTGAGAAGCGCTTGAGCGCAACTCACACCGACTGAAGGCTTTGGGTTTCTCGGCGCGGCCTCGGCCGCCGCGGCTGCCGTTAGCAGCGATATCGCTTTCTCGACTGACATCCAGCTTGGAAGCAACGCGCTGCTATTTGATCTCAGGGCCGCTGAAAGACCCTGTTTGGAGCATCAGATTCGATTCTGCGATCCGAGTTCGAGTAGCTTTCGATCCGCGTGCATGTCGGCCGCTTCGAGGACATCACCCCGCGGATGCGCCCCGTTTCCTGGTCGTCGGCGAAAGCCATAGAGAGAGTCAGGCGGGGCTGGCTTCACTCCCGGTTCTGCTGAGGTAGGTCGCACTGCCGACAACACGTTGTCCAACTCCGCTACACGATGCTCGTCTGTGTCCCCCGGTTTCCGCGGGAATCCGACAGTCTCACGGCTGGGTGGTCGGCGCGTCTACGGCTGTGCGTGAGCGTGCACGGACGAAGGTGTCAGTCAAGGTGTCTTGGACCGAGACGGATGACGCGTCTACTCCTGGGTCTAATGCCACCGGCAGATGTGGCCGAGGAGGCGTTCCCGGTCGCTGGCTTGCGAACGCGGTCCCGGCCGCCGGCATCGGCGCGGCCAGGTGGACCGGGCGGACGTCCATGTTGCCACCGCCACCTCCCACTTTGTGCTCGCCAACATGGCGGCGGTCGGCACCGTGACGCACCTTGCCGCCGGGAGCTTCGCGGGAGGCACGGGTCTCCACCGCTCGATCGCGCTCTCGGTTGGAGTCGTGGGCGGCGCCCAGGTCGGTGCGTGGCTCTCCCAGCGGACGCGCAGCGTCGTCATCCAACGCCTGCTCGCCGTTGCGCTCGCCGGCCTCGCGGTGCGCCTGCTCTTCACCGTGCTGTAGAAACGCAGCATGGCCCTGTCGCCGTTGAGCGAAGAGCGTCTTATCAGCGCGACGTGGGGGGGAATGGTCATGACAGGGGTCTGCATCGTCAGCCGCACTGCCAACCGTCACCGCCGGGTTCGAGCCCGTGAGAGGAGTTCCCGGCCATGCTGGCTCATCCCGAGGCTCGTGAGCGGGGCACAGCCAAGGAGAAGACGCGGCTTACCATGCGCCGCGAGAGCCCAAGGCGATTGTCCGACGATCTGGGGATCATCGCCACTCAGGCAACCGCGCGTGGATCCGGCTCAGTCGTGCCGGGGACGGCGTTGGCGGGGCTGAGCTGCGCCGAGGCGAGAGAGCGTCTGAGGAAGTCGGTGACCGCGGGCGCCACGCTGAGGAAGCCGTCGATGGCGCTGTGATCCGCTTCGGGGATCACCAGCAGATCAGTCCCCGAAGACGCGACCGAGCGCAGCGCCTCGGCATTGGCGAGCGGGACAACGGCATCCGCCTCGCCGTGGATCAGCAGCACGGGCCCGTGCACGCGCGCGATAGTGGCGATCGGGGCGAATTCGGCGAAACGCTGGCCGATGGCGCGCTGGATCTCCTTCAGCAGGAACCGAGTCGCGATCACGGGCACCCCCCGGCGGCGCATCGCTCGGCCCATGTAGTCGGCGGGATCGGCCATCGACGAGATGCTCACCACCGCGGAAATTGCCGGGTCCCGTGAGGCAACCAGCAGGCACGCCCCGGCTCCGACTGAATGACCCACCAGCACGACGCGGTCGGGGTCGACGCGCGGGTCCGTGCGCAGCCAAGCGATCGCGTGCTCGGCGTCGGCAGCGAAGCCCGGCATGGAGGTGAAGTCATCGTCGTCGCTGCGCCCATGACAGCGGGCGTCGAGCAGGAGAACGTGCACACCCGCCGCCAGCAATGGAGCTGCGATGGGCAGCATGAGGCTGGCGCTACCGGTCCAGCCATGGAGCACCAGCGCCGCCGGCTGCGGGCCGCGCCCCCGCACCGGTACGAA
>JALYTU010000453.1 GCA_030854125.1 Actinomycetota bacterium
GTCCTCGCGCTCGCAGCGTTAGGCCCGCGCGAGGTCCTGCGTTCCCGGTGGCTTCTCTGGGGCGCGACGCTCGCCGGGCTCGGCGCGCTGCCCTACGCGCTGTGGCAGCTGGCGCATGGCCTGCCGCAGGAACAGCTCGCGCGATCGATCGCCCGCAGCGGCGCCGAGGGCGGACGGATCGGCTTCATCCCGTTTCAGCTGGTCCTGATCGGACCGCTGCTGGCGCCGGTCTGGATAGCCGGCCTGCTTAAGCTCATCCGCGATCCGGGTCTCCGTCGGTGGCGCTGCTTCGCTGCCGCCTACCTCGTGCTGATCCCGGTGTTCATTGCGACCGGCGGCAAGGCGTACTACCTGTCGGGTCTGTATCCGGTGCTTCTCGGCGCTGGCGCGGTCTCCGCCGAGCGGTGGCTCACGCACGCCCCGGACCGAGTCGCGCATGCCCGAGCCGGACTCGCGATCGCGGCCGTCGCGCTGACCGCAGCCGCCAGCGTGGTGATCGGCCTTCCCGTGTTGCCCGCGCGAGACCTCCAGGGCAGCGTCGTGATCGCGCTCAACCCCGACGCCGGCGAGACCGTCGGCTGGCCACGGTTCACCAACACCGTCGCGAGCGTGTACCACTCGCTCGCCTCCTCCGAGCGCGTCCACACCGCAATCTTCACCCAGAACTACGGCGAGGCCGGCGCGATCGCGCACTTCGGAGTATCGCTCGGTCTGCCCTACCCCTACAGCGGGCACAACGGCTGGGCACTATGGGGACCGCCGCCCAACCGCGACACGGTCGCGCTGCTCGTCGGGCTCGACCGCCAGCAAGCCACCACCGCGTTCACCCACTGCGAGATCCACGCCCGGATCAGAAACGGCTACGACCTCGGCAACCAAGAGCAGGGCGCGTTGGTCTGGGTCTGCACCGGCGGGCGCCGCCCCTGGTCGATCCTGTGGCCATCCCTGCGCCACTACGACTGACCAACAAGCCTCAGCCGTCCGGGCAGCACATACCCTGACCCAGCACGCCCATCCCGGTAGCGCGTTCGCGAAGCTGAGGTGCGTTACGGCGGCGACCGAGGTCACGTGCCGGACCATCCAAGGGCGAAGTCTCTGCCGCAGACGATTCGGACCCCGTTTCGCTATGCCCTGACCACGCGGCAGTGCAACGATCCGGTTGTGTTCTCGAGCAAACCGACCGGTCCCGAAGTTCACGTCACCGAGGTCGCCCCTCCATGAGAGCGAGCAGCAGTCGTCGAGGCGGACGCCGTTTGTTGTATCGCCTACCGCCAGCAAGCGATCGACTGGTCGAAGCAGAAGCCTGGCCAGACCGAGGATGCAGAATGTCGCATCTGAGCAGCTGGGGAGAGTGGCGACGTCGTCGCACGAGACCCTCCCTCACCGGCCAAGCCGGAAGCTGGCGTCGACGAGTGCTTGCTGGCGTCCAGCTAACGATCGGGCCAATGCAGAAGAACGACGGCCGCCGGTCTTCTGTGCTGGTTTGGAACGATCTCGAGAGCGTAGACGCCGTTGGTAGGCCTCGACTCTCAGAGTTGCGAGATCGTTCCGAAGCGAGAGCATGACAGCCCAGATTCTGGCGATCGAGACTTCTGCAACCGGCGGTTGCAACAGCGGGCCCGTCGTGGCTACTCGCGTCGATGGATCCTACAAGCGGATCCTTCATCGCGAACCATCGGTTGACCCGATTTCGAGGGCATCCGCTCGGGTCGACAGCCATTGGTCGAGTTGTTGGTCGTAGTGGGGTGCTACTCGTAGGCCGCGGCCAGCGGTTCGGGAGAGCCAGCCAAGGGTGAGGAACTGGCGTGTGATGGCGGCTGGGAGCGCCCCAGCCAGGTGCGGACGCCGGTGGGTCCAGTCAATGCAGCAGCGCGCGAAGACTCGCCGGGTGGCCGTGAGGCGATCGAGGTCGATACCCAAGTCGGCGACCAGCTGCTCGCCGCGATCGGTCAGAACGTGGTCACGGTCGTCAATTGGGGGCACTGCAGAGACGGCAAGCAGCCGGTCGCGAAGCTCGACGCCCCGTCGGCCGGCGAGGTGGTCATAGCAGGTCCGCGCCTCGGCCAGAGCGACAGCGGTGCGGTGCTGGCGAAGCGACCGGACCTGGGCGCGCGGGGCGATCTGAGCAAGCGCTTCGAGAACGGCCGCGACCTGCGGGCCGGCGAGCTCGTGGTAGCGGTGGCGGCCCTGTACCCGCACTCGCATCAGCCCACCTTCGACGAGCCGGCGCAGGTGCGCTGTGGCGGTCACCGGGTGCACTCCAGCGCACCGGGCAAGCTCCCCCGTCGGCAACGCCTGGCCATCAGCCAACGCGGCCAGCATCGCCATCCGCGTGGGATCGCCGATCAGCGCCCCCACAGAACCCAGGTCGCGGTCACAAGCCTCTGACGACGGGCTCATCTCGTCCATGTCGCCAAGCTTCGCACAGGCACGCTTTGATCCCCAGCGAAACGTTCTGTCACTAACGTCGCTCCATCAAGTTCAACGCCGCGAATGAGGAGCAACACATGAGCCACCAGCAGCCTGACAACAAGGACGCGATCGAACACGTCTTCCAAGCCTGGGACGCAGCGCTCGGCGCCAAGGACCTTGACGGTCGATGGCGCTCTACCACCCCAACGTCACGCTAGAGAGCCCACTGGTGTGCCACCTGCTCGGCACCGAAGAAGGGGCCGTGCGCGGCCGTGACGCGTTGCGACGGTTCGTCGAACGAGTCTTCGACCACCAGCCCCCGCAGCGCCAACGGTTCCGCACCGGCTTCCTCTCCGACGGCACTCGGCTGACCTGGGAATATCCCCGTCAGACTACCGATGGCGAGCAGATGGACATCGTCGAAGTCATGGAGATCCGCGATGGATTAATCCTGCATCACCGCCTCTACTGGGGGTGGTTCAGCGTGAACATGCTCAAGAGCGGAGAACACCCCAGCTGAGCCAACTCTCCGTCGGTCACGATCGTCCCATTAGCCCCAACGTGCTGCGGGACGGGCATCCGCGGCACGCAGCGGTTTTAATGCGAACTGATGCTCCGTATGCCAATAGACGCGCCCGAATTGATTCCCGATGACCAGGGCGATGCGGACGCTCCATCTCCCGCCTCAGATGCGTGACGGGAACCGCTCCAGAACCGCCGACTCCGACTCCGCTTCTCGCCTGGGTGAGCAGCCCGTCGCGACCCGGATTGGGGGCTCCTCTTACTCCCGGCCTGCGAAGAAGCCGCCCTCAGCAGGCGGCCGCCGCTGGTGCTCTCATGGGCGGCCCGGCGACACCGCTCCCGGGCAAGACCGTCGCAGAGGATGACGACCAGGCGCCTGAGCCGAGCCTCGACTGACTGCTCCTCTCGCTCGGCGACGCGGCAGTCCGGCTTCAGAGTGTCGGTCGTGAGCAACAGGGGCACTGTGCTCGCCGGCGACGCGGAGACTGCCGCTCAGCCCTACGTGAGGAGCAGTCCCGGATCCGCTTGCCCGGGCGACGATCGCCCGGAGTTCAGCAAGCGGCGCGACGGTCAGGAGCGGAAGGGGCG
>JALYTU010000454.1 GCA_030854125.1 Actinomycetota bacterium
ACGCGGCCTGGGCACGATGCGCACCGACAACCCGACCTTCGTCATCCTGCTGATCGGGATCATCATCCTCGTTGGGGCCCTCACCTTCTTTCCCGCCCTGCTCCTCGGACCGCTCGTCCAGGGCCTCACCGGACACCTCTACTAAGGGGATCGACGTGAAACGCGACCTCATCTCGACCGCGACCGGCCTGCTCGCTCTGACGCTGCTGCTCGGCATCCTGTTCCCGCTGGCCATCACCGGCGTGAGCCAGCTCGCCTTCCCGGGTAACGCCAACGGCCAGCAGATCGTCCGGGGCGGTCAGCTCGTCGGTTCCAAAATCATCGGCCAGTCCTTCCAGCAGCCGGTCGTTCGCAACGGAAAGGTGCAGCTCGACAAGAACGGCAACCCGGTCACCGTCCCGGACACCCGCTACTTCCAGACCCGCCCGTCGGGGACGGTGCCGGCCGACAACGCCGCCGGGAGCTCGTTTGCCAACTATGGCCCCAACAGCGTGGTCACCGAGCAGGCGCTGGCCGCCAACGTCAAGTCCTATCTGGCGCTCGAGCGTCCGTATGACCCGAGGCTGACGGTGGCCGTGCTGCCCGTCGACGCGATCGACACCTCCGCCTCGGGCATCGACCCGGATATCTCACCGGCCAACGCGACAATCCAGGCCCACCGGATCGCCGCCGTGCGCCATCTCAGCCTGGCCCGCGTGCACACCCTGATCAACGCCGCCACCCACGGGCGCGGGCTCGGCTTCTCGGGTGAGTCCGGGGTCAACGTGCTCGAGCTCAATCTCGCCCTCGATCGCCTCTCGGGAGGTCGCTGATGTCCGTCGCCGCTCCGGAGACACCCCTGACCGTCTCGGCGTCCTCCGAGCGCCGCGCGATCTCCCTGTTCACGCCCGCGATCGTGCGCCGGGCGCTGATCGACAGCCTGCTCAAGCTCGACCCGCGGGTGCAGATCCGCAACCCGGTCATGTTCGTCGTCCTCATCGGCGCTGTCATCACCACCGTGAGTTGGCTGGCTCAGGTGTTCGGCGCGGGCTCAATCGGCGGCGGCCACGAGCCGGCCTGGTACACGTTCGTAATCGGCATCTGGCTGTGGCTAACCGTCGTGTTCGCCAACCTCGCCGAGGCTTTCGCCGAAGGGCGCGGGCGCGCGCAGGCCGCGACTCTGCGCGCCACGCGGCAGGAGACGGTGGCCACGATGAAGGACGGCTCGACCCGCCAGGCCTCCGAGCTGACCCGGGGCGACTTCGTCGTGGTCGTCGCCGGCGAGCTGATCCCGGGTGACGGGACCGTGATCGAGGGCATCGCCTCGGTCGACGAGTCGGCGATCACCGGAGAGTCGGCCCCGGTGATCCGCGAGTCCGGCGGCGATCGCAGCGCGGTGACCGGCGGCACCAGGGTGCTGTCGGACCGGATCGTCGTGGAGATCACCCAGGAGCCGGGCCAATCCTTTTTGGACCGGATGATCGCCCTCGTCGAGGGCGCTTCGCGGCGCAAGACCCCGAACGAGATCGCGCTCGGAATCCTGCTCGCCGGCCTGACCCTGATCTTCATGATCGTCGTCGCCACGCTGCGCCCGTTCGGCCTGTTCTCCGGGACCTCGATCTCGGACACGACCCTGATCTCGCTGCTCGTCGCGCTGATCCCGACCACGATCGGCGCGCTGCTCTCGGCGATCGGGATCGCGGGCATGGACCGGCTCGTGCGCCGCAACGTGCTCGCGCTCTCGGGTCGTGCCGTGGAGGCGTCCGGTGACGTCGACGTGCTGCTGCTCGACAAGACCGGCACGATCACGATCGGCAACCGGCTGGCCTCGGAGTTCATCCCCATGCCCGGCGTCAGCGAGCCCGAGCTGGCGGAGGTCGGGCAACTCGCCTCGCTGGCCGACGAGACCCCAGAGGGCCGTTCGATCGTCGTGCTCGCCAAGCAATACGGGATCCGCGAGCACGACATGGGCCAGCTGAAGGCCGAGTTCGTCCCCTTCACCGCCCAGACGCGGATGAGCGGCGTGGACATCGACGGCCGCCAGCTGCGCAAGGGCGCCGGCGACGCGGTGATCCGCTTCGTGACCGAGGAGGGCGGTCGCCCGCCCCAGGAGCTGACCGCGGTGCTGGAGCGCATCTCCCGCGAGGGGGGCACCCCGCTCGCGGTCTCTCGCGGCTCGCAGGTGATGGGCGTCATCTATCTCAAGGACACGATCAAGGAGGGCATACGCCAGCGCTTTGATCAGCTGCGCGCGATGGGGATCCGCACGGTGATGATCACCGGCGACAACCGGCTCACCGCGGCCAAGATCGCCGAGGAGTCCGGCGTGGACGACTTTCTCGCCGAGGCCACCCCGGAGGCCAAGCTGCAACTGATCAAGGATCAGCAGGCCCAGGGCCGGCTGGTCGCGATGACCGGGGATGGCACCAACGACGCCCCCGCACTCGCCCAGGCCGACGTCGGCGTGGCGATGAACACCGGCACCCAGGCCGCCCGCGAGGCGGGCAACATGGTCGACCTGGACTCCAATCCAACCAAGCTGATCGAGATCGTCGAGGTCGGCAAGCAGCTGCTCATCACCCGCGGCGCGCTGACCACCTTCTCGATCGCCAACGATGTCGCCAAGTACTTCGCGATCCTGCCGGCGATCTTCCTGTTCACCTATCCGGCCGTGCACGGCGGCCAGGGGCCGCTCAGCGTGCTGAACCTGATGAACCTGGGCACCCAGCGCTCGGCGGTGATCTCGGCGATCGTCTTCAACGCGCTCGTGATCCCGCTGCTGATCCCGCTCTCGCTACGCGGGGTGCGCTACCGGCCGATCGGCGCCAGCGCGCTGCTGCGGCGCAACCTCTGGATCTACGGGCTCGGCGGTCTGATCGCGCCGTTCATCGGGATCAAGCTGATCGATCTCGTCGTCCACAACCTCCTGGGCGCATGAGCCGTGGCCGTCGCCCGCGGTCGTTACAAGGTCTTTCTCGGCATGGCCGCCGGGGTCGGCAAGACCTACCGCATGCTCGGAGAGGGTCAGAGTGAGGCCGAAGCGGGACGCGATGTCGTGATCGGCTATCTGGAGCCGCACGGCCGGGCTGACACCGTGACCCAGGCCTCCGGACTGGAGACGGTGCCGCGCCGGCGGGTTTCCTACCGCGAGACGACGCTTGAGGAGATGGATCTCCCCGGCATCCTGCAACGCCGGCCCGAGCTGTGCCTGATCGATGAGCTCGCCCACACCAACGCACCCGGGCTCGAGCACGCCAGGCGGTGTGAGGACATCGACGACGTCCTCGGTGCCGGGATCGACGTCTACTCCACCGTCAACGTGCAGCACCTCGAGAGCCTCAACGACCAGGTCGCCGAATTGACCGGCACCCGCGTGCGCGAGACGGTCCCCGACGCGGTGCTCGGCTCCGCCGACGACGTCGTGCTGATCGACATCACCCCCGAGTCGCTGGTCGAGCGGCTGCTGGCCGGCAAGGTCTATCCGGCCGAGCGGGTGCAGAGCGCGCTGAACAACTTCTTCAAGCTCGAGAACCTGTCCGC
>JALYTU010000455.1:0-2388 GCA_030854125.1 Actinomycetota bacterium
CAGCCATCAGGGAGTATCTCTCCGTGCACAACGCAGACCCCACGCCCTTTATCTGGACCGCCTCTGTGCAAGACATCCTGGAGAAGATCGCCCGTTGTCGAGTCATTTCCCGGACAGACCACTAGTTGGTGATTGGAGAGGACGTCGCTTGCCCAGCCTGTATTCGGCTGACCTGTCGGGTGCCCGCCGCAGAGTACGCCGCGGCTATGATCTGGCCAATCCAGCTTCGACGCCGACGGCGAACGATGCTCTCGCATGCCCCGCGCCCACCGCGTCACCACCTCCATCCTACGTTCCGTCATTTGCGAGGGGATTCTCATGAAGCGACCTGTTGCAGAAGTTTTCATGGGTGCGACGTCGCGCCTACTGGGGGGAATCTCATGACATCCAAACGATCGTGGGCCCTACTCGCATCGGCCGGTCTCGCTATCACAGTGGCGACCGCCGCCAGCGGTGTGCCGGCCGTTGCATCATCCGCCGGCCGCTCGACCCTGTCGGGCACCCTGACTCCCGCATCCGAGCGCTCCAAGCCTCAAGGCCGTGTGGCCTCGGGAAGCCAGGTGAGCTTCGATGTCGTGCTCCAGCTGCGCGATGCCGCCGGCGCACAAGCCCTCGCGCATGCAATCTCGACGCCGGGCTCCGCTGTGTATCGGCACTACCTGACCCAGGCGCAGTGGGAAGCGCGTTTCGCCCCGACTCCAGCCGCTGTCGCCACGGCTGAGTCATGGCTGCGCGGCCAGGGCTTCTCCGTCGGCGCCACGCCCGCGGACCGCCTCTTCGTGCCGGCTCAGGGCAGCGCCGCGCAGGTCGAGACTGCCTTCAGCACAAGCCTCAGCTACTACAGTGTGAAACGCCAGACGGTGCGCCTCGCCGACAGCGACCTGTCCGTGCCGTCCGCGATCTCGGGGGTAGTGTCGGGAGTGGTGGGCGTCAACCAGCACGTCGCCACACCGGCGATCACGGCGGGAGCGAGCACCGCAGCCGCGCCGAGCGCCACCTCGTCGACGGCGGAGCCGCCGCCACCCGCAGGGTTCCGCAACCCGCAACCGTGCTCGAGCTACTTCGGCCAGAAGACCGACACGACGGACGCGACCTCGCTCTACTCGCCGTACAGCGGGCCGTTGCCGTACGTCATCTGCGGGTACAAGCCCCCGCAGCTCCGTGGCGCTTACGGGCTGAACCAGCAGGTCGCGCAAGGAACCGACGGCAGGGGCGTCACCGTCGCCATTGTCGACGCCTACGACTCGCCGACCCTGCTCAAGGACGCGCAGACCTACTCGAGCAAGAACGACCCGACCCACCCGCTGTTGAGTAGCCACTTCGTCAACCACAAGCCGGCCACCGTCGGGAACGAGACCCTCTGCGCCGCCAGTGGCTGGTTCTCAGAGCAGGCCCTTGACGTCGAGGCATCACACGCTATGGCGCCGGGCGCCAAGATCCTCTATGTCGGGGCGCACGACTGCCTCGACCCCAGCCTCCTCAGCGCCGTCAACGTCGCCATCACCAGCGGTGCGTCGGTTGTGAGCGACTCGTGGGGCGACACCCTCGGCGACCTTCTCATCGCCCCCTCCGAGAAGAGGGCGTTCGACAACACGTTCATGCTCGCCGCGTCGACCGGCGTGAGTGTTCTCTTCTCGAGCGGCGACTCCGGCGACAACTTCGCCGCCACCGGGTTGACCGCGCCGGACTTCCCAACTGTGAGCCCGTTCGTGACCTCTGTCGGCGGCACGGCGCTGGAAGTAGGCAGCACCAATACGCGTACGGCCGAAGTCGGCTGGTCCACCGGCAAGCAGCTCCTCTGCGGCCCCGTCACCACCCCCAGCTGCGGCTCGGCAACGGTTCCTTCGGGCGCACTCGCCTTCCAGGGAGGTGGCGGCGGCGGGACCAGCTACTACTACACGCAGCCGACCTACCAGGCGCCGGTCGTGCCGACGTCCCTCTCGCTGAAGAACCAGGCACTCTTCGGACCAACCCCTCTCCGCGTGATCCCGGACATCTCGATGGACGCCGATGCGCAGACCGGGATGCTGGTCGGGCTCACCCAGACTTTCACGGGCGGCGTGATGTACTCGCAGTACAAGCTCGGTGGGACGAGCCTGGCATCGCCGCTGCTGGCCGGTGTGATCGCTGACGCCGACCAGGCTGCGGGGAAATCGCTCGGTTTCCTCAACCCCACGCTCTACAAGGCGTACGCGACGCCCGGTGCCTTCAACGACATCGTGCCGCCGGCCAGCCCGCTGACGTCGGCTGTGGTGCGCGTCGACTTCGCCAACACCGTCAGCAAGAGCGCGGGCTACCTCGTAAGCCTTCGCGTCCTTGATTACCAGGGCGTCGAGACCTACTGCGACGGCTCGGGCAACTGCGCATCGCGGAACGTCACCCTGACGA
>JALYTU010000455.1:2398-3518 GCA_030854125.1 Actinomycetota bacterium
CCGCAGTTCCTTTCGGCAATGGCCAAGTTCTGACCGACTGATCCTGAACCCAGGTCGACTGGGGGTGCCGGGAGACCGGCACCCCCGGTTGACCGCCGCGAGGATCAGTGTCGGCCCGGCGCCTGGGCTATCGATCCGCGCGGTGAACCCCTGGCGACGTGAAGCAAGTGGGATCCCCGGGCGTGCCGCCGGATTCCGGTAGAGAAAGCGCGGCAAGCGCCGCTGTGAGAAAGTGTCCTGTAGGCGTTGCTGCAGCGAACACGGAAAACAGCGCGGACGACAGAACGGCGAGAGCGGGGAGCACCAGGACGGCGAGGCGGGTCATGAAGTGCGGCGTGCCGGACGCGCTACGCGGGGAAGAGCACGGTGGCGGACGGTGCTTAGCCGATGAGCCGCGTCCCCTCGCCAGCGAGGGCTGGCCTTGCTGCGTCTCGCGTCGCCCGCGGCCGGGACGTCCGTGCCGCCGGCCTACCGCCTCCGGTCGAATGGCGAGTCCGTTCCGATGCGGCTGAGCGGGAGCGCCGGACTGGACCATCACGGACGCCCACGAATGCCGGAAGGCGTGAGCATGCACGTGGAATCCCACCCGCGCCTGTAGGCGATCCATGACGCTGTCCAAGCCCCACGTCTTCTACGGGCTGCTGTGGGTGATGAGCAGTTGCGCGCCACCGCGTGCGATCGCTTGTGCAGTTCGTATCAGCGGATCGCCTTCATGAGCGAGACCGCGATCGGTGGTCGCCGCGTCTTGAGCCCCTTGGCCCCGGAGTCCCAGCGGACGCGGAGCGTCGCGCAGCCGCGGCCGAGGCTGTCCGCCTCAAGGCCGGGCAGACCGTCCGGGCCACGCAGACAGACCCCCGCGGCCTCCGACAGACGCACGCCGGTCCCGATCAGCTCCGCCCAGGCGAAGAACGTGCGCGGGGCGCGCTGCTGCGCGACCAGCGTGGTGTGCTGCAGGGGCGGGCCCACAAGGCGCGTGTGACCGCGCTCCTGGGGTGAGGCGGTAGGCGAGGATCAGCGCCGGCGAGCATGCTGCAGTCGCCGGTGGCAGCGCCCGTTCAAAGCCTGTTGTTTCCATAGGTTCCCGACGCCTTCCCGCCGGACTCCCGCTCGGCTCCCGACA
>JALYTU010000456.1 GCA_030854125.1 Actinomycetota bacterium
CTGCTGCTGTTCGATGAAGCGCCCACTCCGGGCGAGCGGCCCTCGTGGGAACAGTGTTTCGCGGCGGAGTTCGCTCCCGACCGCGAAGTGCAGCACGTGACGCTGGCCTGGGACCGGACGACCGGCGAGGTCGGGGCTGCCGATGAGTTCACGCGGGGCGGCTACACGCTGGAGGAGACGGTTGCGCTCATCTGCACCCCTACCGAGCTGCGGCCGCACCCGCGTGCCGATCAGACGGTCAGGATCCGTGCGCTGGACCCATCCCCGGGAGCCGACCTCGGGCTCTGGGATCAGGTCACCGACGTCCAGGCCGACGACCGGGCCGCCGAGGAGCCGCGCACCGCGCGGGCGTTCGTCGAACAGCGGATGGCGGACCTGCGCGAGCTGTTTCGCGACGGTCGCGGGGCCTGGTATGCCGCGCTCGCCGGCGGCCGCGTCGTGGCAGGCTGCGGGATCGTGGTCACCGCAGGCCGCGGCCGCTACCAGTCGGTCGACACGCTCGGCGGCTTTCGCCGGCGCGGGATCTGCTCACGGCTCGTAGTCGCCGCCGGCCATCACGCCGCCGAGCACTACGGAGCCCAGCGTCTGGTCATCTGCGCCGACGTGCACTACCACGCGCTCAGCCTGTACGAGTCGCTCGGCTTCGCGCGCGCCGAGCACACCGCGGGCGTGTGTCTGGCGCCCGGGCCGCAGCCGCCCGCCTGAGGCGGACTCAGTCCCCCTCGGGCGGGCGCAGCGCGAACTCAGCGAATCGCGGCGGATCCGCGGTCACCCCCCGCGCGTGCACACGCAGGAACGCACTCACGACGGCCGGAGAAAACTGCGTCCCCGATCCGGCCCGCAGCTCGGCGATCGCGACGTCGGCGCTCATCGCCTGGCGATAGCTGCGGTCGCTGGTCATCGCGTGGTAGGAGTCACAGACGCTGACGATCTGGGCACCGGCCGGGATCTGTTCGCCGGTCAGGCCGTCGGGATAGCCACCGCCGTCCCAGTGCTCGTGCGACGAGCGCACGAGCGGGGCCACGTCGGCCAGGGCCGCGGCGGCGCCGATGATCCGCTCCCCGGCCACGGTGTGCTGACGCATCAGCGCCCACTCCTGGTCGGTGAGCGCCCCGGTCTTGTCAAGCAACGCCTCGGGGATCGCCATCTTGCCGACATCGTGCAACTCGGCGGCGATCCGCACCTTCTCGATCATCGCCGGCGTGCAGCCCAGCTCGCGGGCCGTGTGCTCGGCGAGATCGGCGACGTCGGTGACGTGATCGGACAGCCTGGGGTCGCGCTGGGCCAGCGCCGAGAGCAGGGCTCGCTTGACCTCGTCCGCAGCTGCGGCGCGCCGGACGCCGTCCTTATGGGCGTACATCCGCTGGTCGGCCAGGCGCAGCGCCTCGCCGACGTCGTCGGTCTCCTCGGGCAGCGCGACGCTGCCCGCTGACGCCGAGATCGAGAAGCCGTCGCCGCTCTCGGTGAGCACGGCCGAGGCGGCGCTCAACAGCGCCCGGCCCTCGTCCCCTCCCGGCAGCAGCGCGCAGAACTCGTCCCCGCCCACCCGGTAGACGCTGGCCGGCGACGCGAGCACGACGCCCAGGCCGGTGGCCAGCCGCTGGAGCAGCGCGTCTCCGGCCACGTGACCGAAGCGGTCGTTGTAGCTCTTGAAGCCGTCGAGGTCGAACAGGGCCAGAACCATCGGGGCCAGCTGCGGTGATTCCAGGCGGGCCGCGAGCGTCGCGGCCAGGGCACGGCGATTGCCCAGCCCGGTGAGCGGATCAGTGCTGGCCTCGGTGCGCGAGCGATCGAGCATCGCCTGGTGCTCGCGGAAGGTCAGAGCCAGACGCCCGAGCACCGACAGCAGCGCTCCTGCGGCGAGCAGGACAGCGGGGAGGGTGATCTTGGTCGAGTTGCCGACGACGAGAATCGCGAGGCTGACCAGCGCGAACACGATCGGAATGCTGATCACCGGACGGGGGCGGATCGACGCGGCGCGACCCTTTGGCTTGGTCCAGGCCGCGGTCGCGAAGCAGACCGAGATTGCCCACCAGCCAGGATCAAACGGCCCACCCGAGACCCAGGTGCCCTGGGCGGTCTTGATCAGGTAGACGGTGTCCGACGCCCAGAACAGGGCGATCCCGAGGGCGAGGATCGCGAAACGGCGGTCCAGGCGCCGGCCGCCGGCGGCGAGCAGGCCGCAGATCAAGCCGAGCAGGAGCAGGTCGGCGACCGGATAGCTCAGGTTGGTGGCGATCGCCAGCTGCCCGCCGCCGAGCGCGTTGACGACCGGCTTGAACACCACCGCGGCGCTGATCGCTCCCGCGGTGAGCCCGGCGGTGAGCCCGTCGGCCCACAGGGTCTTGGAGAGACCTCGGATCCGGCTGCGGGCCAGCACGACGAGACCGGCGAACACGAGCGGCGGCAGCGATAGGTAGCCGGCATCGGCCGGCGAGGGCACCGGGGGCGAGGCGTCGGTCCACAGGACGGCGGTGAAGTACAGCTCGCCCAGCACCCAGGCCATCACGCCCAGGCCCAGCAGCAGCCATGCGGCACGCTCCTCGCGCCGCAGCACCGCACGCAGGATGCAGAGTGCGGCGCCGGCGCCCATGACCACCAGGTGCAGCCACTTCTCGGGCCCGACGGGCACCCAGCCCAGGCCCAGGCCGTGCAGCTCGCTGGCGACGACCCACCCGCCGAGCAGGATGAGCAGGTACCTGATCGGCCGGGGCATCAGGTGTCTATCGGCAGATCGGGGCTCAGTTTTGAGCCCTCGGAACCGATCGCTACGGCTAGAGGCTGACCTGGGAGCCCATCATCACCGTGCGGTCATCGGGCAGGTGAAAATGGGTGATCGGGCTGGTGGCGTTACGAGCCATGAAGACGAACAGGCGCTTGCGCCACCGGCTCATCCCCGGCGCGTCGGTCGGGACGATGATCATCCGGGAGATGAAGTAGGAGGCGTGCTCGAGGTCGAGATTGCGCGGCAACAGGCCCTTCTTGCGGGCCAGCGCGAGCAGCATGGGCACGTTGGACGTGTCCTGATAGCCCGAGCGGACGGTCACGTGGACGACCTTGAACAGGCCCTCGCCAATCCGCTCGGCCTGCAGGCGGTCAGCCTTGTCGACGTGCGAGAGGCCGACCGAGTCCACCGAAACGATCACCACGTGGTCGTGTATGACGCCGTTGTGCTCGACCTCGGCCCGGAGCGCGAGCGGGGTGGTGACCTTGCCGGGATTCATGAAGATCGCGGTGCCCGGGACCCGGCGCACCGGTGGCTCGATCGTCTTCAGCCCGACCAGGAACGCCGTCAGCGAGCCCTCCTCCTCGGTACGGTTGCGGGTCAGGATGACCCGCCCGCGGCGCCAGGTGATCATCACCGAAGCGATCAGCAGCCCCACCCCCAGCGGCAGCCAAGCGCCGTGGGCGATCTTGGCGAGGTTCGAGGAGAAGAACGAGACCTCGACGGTGAGAAACAACGCTCCGATCAGCGCGAGCTTCCAGATCGCCGTGTGCCAGATCGAGCGGGCGAC